>CAYMXK010000009.1:0-8728 GCA_964393915.1 uncultured Prolixibacteraceae bacterium | reverse complement strand
CAATTGAAGCTGATCCGTCGTCTACTGCAATAGCTGGTACACACTACCGTATTGATAATCCAAATATTACCCTGTCTCCCTCGCAAAATATGCTGGGTCTCTTTTCCGTAACCATGCTTACTGCGGGTATTGAAACCCCACTTGATGTTTCACCTGTACTGGTGTTAAATGTTAAACAGGCCACCGGGGCGCCCAATGTCCTGAACAGCGGTAAACCTATATCAATTACGTTCAATTATGCCTGTCCGTCGTTCCTGGAGGGCACTTATCAGGTATCTACTGAATATACTGCTACAACAGGCGCTGTGTCAATGCTATCATGGACTGAGACTTTAACCAGTATTGGTATAGGAACGTACCGTACCCAACGGGTTGGTCATTGGACACCCGAACAACTGGGTGGAACTCCAGGATTCACCTTTACTGATGTTTGTGGCGTTATATCTGTGCCTGGTCAGAATCTGGTCGACTTATATGCCAACATTGTTGAAGGAACAGCCTTTGGCTCAGTTGACGAAGTAACAGGTAATATTTACATTGAGTACTCAGTATGTTACGGTGGCGCCTGTCGCTTTTATAAGAGTACCTACGTCAAACAGTAGATTCGCAGTGATTAACCAAAAAATTATTGTTATGAGATTTAAAGATTTAAATACTATACTCGGAGCCATCATGGTTATTTCATTTATGGTATCCTGTGATATGTTACGTACTGCAGAGCAGGACGTGACCGATGTGATAAGTCCCGACAAGAATCCTACCGTTACCTACACTGCCAATGTGAGCGGAGGCTCGGTAACTGAGGGTCAGAAGTTCATTTATACTATTACATTGGATAAGCCAATCGATCGGGCCCTTACTTTTTCAGCCACACAAACCGGTGGTACAGCCATTGCAGACGAAGATTTTGTTGTATCGCCTGTTGTGCTGCAGCCATATAGTACTGAGGCTAAACTGGAAATAGAAATTATCGAAGATGACTATCCGGAGATTGAAGAAACTGCAAGTTTCGAAATCGGTATTTTCGGGATCGCCGAGCGCTATCTCATCAATCCATCTTCAACAAATCCTGTATCACTTGATCTAAAGCTGGTCAACAAGAATGACCCTGGTAAGCTTACAATTGCTTTTGAGTGGCCTAACCATAATGTTGATCTTGATATTGTGATTTGGAGCGATACAGAAGAATACCCCATGACGGAATGGGGAGATGCTGGCGCAACCGGAAACAATCCCGAGATTGACAAGTCAATATGGCTGGCTGATCCACCCGGAACCTATTATGTGAATATAATGGATTGGGATGAGGATCCATTCTCTTATAAATTTAGTATTGGACATCCAAACGGAACCGTTCAGTTTATAGATGGGACTTTTGACCGAACCAAAGTTACCTACATCAATGACGTCTGGACTGCCTGGGGTGGGGGTTATGACTCTTTCAGGGTGTTGAAAGTGGTTCATTCCGGAAATTCGTTCACCGTAACAAAGTTGTAAAATTTATACTAAACTGGCCGGAGGTTATCGTACAGACTCTTTCTCCTTACATCTTAGATTATAATTTTTAAACTCAACCTCCGGCCCTTTTTAAAATATGAAGCAAGAACCCTGGTAGTTTTCTGCCGGGGTTTTGCTATTTTTAACCAGTTTTTCTGTTCTTTATTTCTGGGTGAACCCTTTGTGTGGTGTCTTTGTGGCAGAAAAGGGTTTGTCTGAGCACGTCCATCTTTTGTCCTGTACATTTCCGCTTTAAGGGAAACAATTTGCCTGTAATCTTTTATCAAATTTCTGAAATCTTTTAATCCTACAATATATGGATCCAAAACAACTTCGCATAATTTTTATGGGTACTCCCGGTTTTGCGGTGGAGAGTCTCAAAGCATTGGTCAGCAATGGGTATAATGTTGTTGCCGTAATAACTGCACCAGATAAACCTGCCGGGCGCGGACAGAAATTGTCTCAATCTGCCGTTAAACAATACGCAGAAACGATGGGGCTGACTATCCTGCAACCTGAGAAATTAAAAAATCCTGAATTTCTTGATCAATTAAAAACCCTGAAGGCAGATTTACAGATTGTTGTCGCTTTTCGCATGCTGCCTGAAGTGGTCTGGGATATGCCCCCTTTGGGTACGTTTAATCTCCATGCATCGCTGCTGCCGCAATACAGGGGCGCGGCTCCCCTAAACTGGGCAATCATAAACGGTGAAACTGAAACGGGCGTTACTACCTTTCTGCTCTCTCATGAGATTGATACCGGCCGGATACTATTTAAAGAGCAAACAACCATTGGAGTGCATGAAACGGTTGGAGATCTTCACGACCGGTTAATGATAACAGGGGCGGACCTTGTTGTAAAAACTGTGGATGCCCTTGCAAAGGGCGATGTCGCACCGGTTTCGCAGGATGATCTCTTACAGCCGGGTGTTGGGATGAAGCATGCCCCTAAGCTTTTTCGTGATGACTTGCAAATCGACTGGACTAAACCGGCTTCAGAAGTCCGCAACCTGATACGCGGATTATCGCCTTACCCGGGTGCCTGGTCTACCCTCGTAAACAAGGATACCGGAAATAGTTATGAGCTGAAAATTTTTTATGCCGGTATTGCAGACCGGGCGGATGCGGCACCCGGTACCCTCATGTCCGATGGAAAGAATTATCTGCAGGTAGCCTGCGGCACTGGCTGGCTCCAGATTGACGATCTTCAGCTCTCAGGCAAAAAAAGGATGAAGGCAGATGAATTCCTGAGGGGATTTCAAAACCTGGGCAATTTTGCCACCCTATTTCACCTTTCGCTGTAATTGAATAACCTGGCCAATGTTTATCGGCTCACCTGGCTCCATGTTGTTAATGCGATAAAGTGCCCTCACCCTGATTCCGTATAATTGAGCGATATAATGCATTGATTCCCCTGAATCCACTAAATGGTACTGGTAAAGTCCCCTGGCCTGACCGCGTTTCCTCTGAAGGTATACGATTTCGTTTGCTTTGGGTTGGTATCCCTGCGGATAGTCATTATATCGCATCAGGTCCCATGGTTTTTTGCCAAATTCCTGTCCCAGCACCTCCCATGTGTCTCCCTGACGCGCAATGGCCGATTTCAACCCGTTGTGGATGGTAACATTACGCGTCCCGTAAGGATTAATCATTAGTTTTTTACTAATTGAATTGCCCAGCCGTTTCTGTTCAAACTGGGCCATCTCAGTTGCCGTCATTTTATGATCAAGTCTCCAGAGCTGGTTCAATTCAATGATGTCGATCAGCATTTTAGCATATTGGGGATTGGTGGCGTATCCAGCTTTTCTTAGCCCGTTGGCCCATCCAACATAATCCGTAGGGGCCAGCTGGAAAAGAAAAGCATATCGCGGGCTTCTCATCAGGAAATTAGTATGGTCAACATAGGAATCCTCAACGCTGTGGTATTTTCTGAAGCATTCATTTGCTTCATCATCATCATGATAAGTTTTCCCTCCGTTCCAGTCTGATTTGCACTTAATGCCAAAATGGTTGTTCGAACGCCTCGACAGCTCGCTGTTCCCGTTGCCCGATTCCAGACATGCCTGGGCCATCTTTATGCTGGCCGGAATGCCACTCCGGTTCATTTCACTGATTGCTAACAGCTGGTATTTCCGGATATACTCCTCGCGGGTCATTTTCTGGCCCGGGGCTACCCCGGAGATCAATAAGAAACAGACCAAAACTCCTGCAATTCTCTTTACCATATTATACTCGACTTACAAAATTCCTCGTAAATATAATTTTCCTATAGGAAAAAACGTATTTTTAAACAAATTTGTGCAATGAATCGGAGAGAAATTAAAATTGCATACCTTGAATTTGAACGGATTGGGGAACTGCCTGATGAGTACAGGCTGTTGGTTATGAGTGCAAGAAAGGCTTCCGGAGATGCCTGGGCTCCCTATTCCGGATTTAAGGTAGGGGCAGCTGTCAAATTGTTGAGTGGTTTGGTGTTAACCGGTAATAACCAGGAAAATGCGGCATACCCGGCTGGCCTTTGCGCCGAGAGAACCGTGCTTTTTTATGCCAACGCCAATTATCCTGATGATCCGGTGATTGCCATTGCGGTAACTGCTCAAAACGCTGCCGGATTTTTGGCTGATCCTGTTAAGCCCTGCGGAGGCTGTCGCCAAACCTTGCTGGAAGTGGAAACCCGATTCAACCGGCCGATAACCATTGTTCTTGACGGGCAGCAATCCATCTTTATGCTGGAAGGAGTTGATTCGCTCCTGCCGTTAAATTTTACAGGAAGGTCATTGTGAACGGCTCATTTCGTCCTGAAAGTAGTCCGTTATGATCTCCTGGCTTCCTTCCTCAGCTGAATGATATTCGAATCACAGATTTAAAATCTTCATAAAGGCATTCCATACCGGTTCATTGGGAGGCGGTGCCGTAATAACAACCGGTTCGAGCCTTACGGGGTGGATAAATTCGACCTGGCGGGCATGCAGGTGTATGCCACCATCGGGGTTGGACCGCGGATAGCCATACTTCAGGTCACCCCTGATGTGTACCCCTATGCGGCTTAGCTGGGCCCTGATCTGATGATGCCGGCCGGTATGCAGCAAAATCTCGAGCAGGAAATAGCGGTCGGAGCGGGCGATGGTGCGGTAGGAGAGCAGGGCCAGCTTACCTTCTTCCATTTCATGGTCATGGGCATATGATTTGTTAATTTGCCTGCTCCTGACCACGTAATGCTCCAGTTTTCCTTCACGTGGAACAGGTTCAACATCCACCACTGCCCAATATGTTTTCTTAATATCATCCTTGCGCTGAAACATTTTGTTCAGGCGGGTCAGTACCTTGCTGGTGCGGCCCATCAGCACGATGCCGCTCGTCGGCCGGTCGATGCGGTGCGGCAGCCCAAGAAAAACATTGCCTGGTTTCTGGTATTTTTCCCTGATATATTGCTTCACCTTGTCGGTGAGTGGTGCATCGCCCGTCTGGTCGATCATCACAATCTCCCCGCAGGCTTTATTAACGGCAATTATATGGTTATCCTCGTAGATTATTTCCATGGTTTAAGAAAATGCACTGCTTTAATATAGTTAAAAGTTTCGGACTTTATGATAACATATTTAACGTTCCCTTGGGAAGGGAAGTATATCTTCTCTTAATATTGTTCTTTTTCGTTAGGGAAATCGCCCGATTTGACATCCTTTATATAATTTTCTAAGGCAGAGGTAATATTTTCGGTCAGATTGGCATATCTCCTGAGGAATCTTGGTGAAAATTGCTGCGTAATGCCCAACATATCGTGAAGTACCAGCACCTGGCCGTCGACCCCTTGTCCAGCGCCGATTCCGATTACCGGAATATTTAACCGGCGGGCAACTTCCGTTCCCAGAGTGGCGGGTATTTTTTCGAGCACCAGGGCAAAGCATCCTGACTCCTGAAGCAGAAAGGCATCTTCAATTAACTTATCGGCTTCCTCCTTTTCCCTTGCCCTTACTGAATAGGTTCCGTATTTATTGATGCTTTGCGGCATAAGGCCCAGGTGACCCATAACCGGGATGCCTGCAGATAGTATCCTTTTTACCGATTTGATCACTTCTGCTCCTCCTTCAAGCTTTACTGCATCAGCGGCTGTCTCCTTCATTATCCTTATGGCTGAGTTGAGGGCAGCCCTGGAATTTCCCTGATAACTGCCAAACGGCATATCAACGACCACAAGAGCCCTTTGAACTGCACGCACTACCGAGGCGCCATGGTAAATCATCTGGTCTAAGGTGATCGGCAGGGTTGTTTCAAACCCCGACATGACATTGGCAGCCGAATCACCGACAAGAACCACGTCGGTACCTGCCAGGTCAACAAGACGGGCGAGACTGTAATCATAGGCAGTCAACATCGATATCTTCTCCCCCTTTTGCTTCATCTCTGACAGGCGGTGGGTGGTTACCTTTTTTATCTCCTGATGCACTGACATATTAATGTTTGTTTATTTGAAGGGCAAAAATAGTTAATCGTTGGATACATGGGGCAATCTTTTTGGCATATATTGGTTCTGTTCTGTTCCTGAGTGCGTGCCAGCAGTCATTTTGTCACCTCAATTGACAAACATTCCAGATTTACAGGCAGGTATTGTGTCAATATTGCCATCGGATGCTTTGATTCTTCAATGGCATAATCATTGGTAACCTGAATGTGTAATTAAAATTAGATCATCTTTAAAAATACTATACAATGGGAAAAATAATCGGAATAGACTTAGGCACCACGAATTCATGTGTTGCCGTAATGGAAGGTAATGAGCCAGTTGTAATTCCCAACAGTGAAGGGAAACGTACAACTCCTTCCATTGTTGCATTTGTTGAAAATGGCGAGCGCAAGGTTGGAGATCCTGCCAAGCGTCAGGCAATTACCAATCCCAAAAAGACGGTTTACTCCATCAAACGACTGATGGGTGAGACATATGACCGCTGCACCAAAGAGATTCAAAGGGTAACCTACAATGTTGTCCGTGGCGATAACAATACTCCCCGCGTGCAGATTGACGACCGCAAATACTCCCCACAGGAAATATCGGCCATGGTGCTTCAGAAAATGAAGAAAACCGCAGAAGATTATTTGGGCCAGGAAGTTACCGAAGCGGTAATAACAGTTCCTGCCTATTTTAATGATTCACAAAGGCAGGCGACCAAAGAGGCTGGTGAGATTGCAGGTTTGAAAGTAAGGCGCATTATCAACGAGCCGACTGCTGCAGCACTGGCTTATGGACTGGATAAAATGCACAAAGACATGAAAATTGCCGTCTTTGACCTCGGTGGAGGTACTTTCGATATCTCAATTCTTGAGTTGGGTGATGGCGTTTTCGAGGTAAAATCGACCGATGGTGATACACACCTTGGTGGTGATGATTTCGACCAGCTGATTATTGACTGGCTGGCGGCTGAATTTCAGAGTGAGGAAGGCCTCGACCTGCGCAAGGACCCGATGGCTTTGCAACGCCTGAAGGAAGCCGCGGAAAAGGCGAAGATCGAACTCTCAAGCTCTACGCAAACAGAAATCAACCTGCCTTATATTATGCCGGTGAACGGAATTCCAAAGCACCTTGTTAAAACACTTACCCGCGCCAAATTTGAGCAACTGGCCGACAAGCTTATCAATGCTACCATAGAACCCTGCCGCAAAGCAATGAAGAATGCCGGCATGACTTCTTCGGATATTGATGAGGTAATCCTTGTGGGAGGATCCACACGTATACCCGCAATTCAGCAGAAAGTGGAGGAATTCTTCGGCAAGAAGCCATCGAAGGGTGTTAACCCCGATGAGGTTGTTGCTGTAGGTGCTGCCATTCAGGGTGGCGTGCTCACAGGCGAAGTGAAGGATGTATTGTTGCTGGATGTAACTCCGCTATCACTTGGAATTGAAACCATGGGCGGGGTAATGACCAGATTGATTGAGTCCAACACTACCATTCCGACCAAGAAATCTGAAACCTTTACTACGGCGTCAGACAGTCAGCCATCAGTTGAAATACATGTACTTCAGGGTGAACGGCCCATAGCATCAGGTAATAAAACCATCGGGCGATTCCACCTGGATGGTATTCCGCCGGCCCCGCGTGGCGTTCCGCAAATCGAAGTTACATTCGATATCGATGCAAATGGTATTTTGCACGTTTCAGCGAAGGATAAGGCTACGGGAAAAACCCAGTCCATCCGTATTGAGGCATCATCGGGCCTTACCGACGATGAAATCAAACGGATGAGAGATGAGGCTGCTGCCAACGCAGAATCCGATCGCCTGATAAAAGAAAAAGCCGACAAGATCAACCAGGCAGACAGTCTGATTTTCCAGACAGAAAAGCAACTGAAAGAGTTCGGTGATAAAATACCTGCCGACAAGAAGCAGCCCATCGAAGCTGCTCTGGAAAAACTGAAGGAGGCACATAAGAATCAGGATCTTCCTGGTATTGATGCAGCCATGACTGAACTTAATACGGTCTTCCAGGCCGCTTCTCAGGAGATGTACAACGCTGCCGGAGCGCAGGGTGGCCCACAGGGAGACCCAACTGCCGGAAGCAGCCAGGGATCACCCGGAAATGGCCAGTCCAAGCAGGACGGTGAAGTGACCGACGTTGATTTTGAAGAGGTAAAATAATTGCTGGTAACAAGCAATTTAAATAAATAATAAAACGCTGTATGTTATTCACATACAGCGTTTTTTCTTTTAATTATATCAACCTCCATAAATTTTCCGATATAATTTTTTATCACATTTTTGGCAATAAAGTTTGTTTATTGCCAAATTAGTGATTTGTTGATTATTGCTTATGGTCGGCATCAACCCTTATGCCTTACATGCACCACATTCCAAACTTTATTTCAATGGCAATTCTGCCCTCGCCAATAACGGCATCCAAAAAGTATTGTTGTTTTAAATTATTTCAGAATAATACGACAAGATTTTGGCTAATCAAATAAGGGAAACCCTGCCGGATCACAAGGACAGCTTTACCTGCTGTACATCTTGATATCCGGCCTTTTTTTGCGGTTATCCCAATATATCCTGTAGAGAAGACCCGGCATCAGTAAATATTCTTCATATTTCTCGTCAATATAAAGTCTTATGTGCGGCCTGCCGGTATAATTGGGGGAAATCCAGGTTTGGCCAGGCTCCATCCTGGTTTCAAATAAATCATCAGATTCTACGCCGATAAAAAATACCTGCAGCGAATCCGTTTCATTGATTACCGCAACCTGATG
>CAYMXK010000008.1:0-29114 GCA_964393915.1 uncultured Prolixibacteraceae bacterium | reverse complement strand
AAATGCGAAGGGGTGGTGGTGGAGCAGCTGATCAGACCGACAGGTTTGCTTGATCCTGTGATTGAAGTCAGGCCAAGCCTCAACCAGATTGATGACCTTATGCACGAGATCAGCATCAGGGTGGAAAAAAATGAACGCACTCTTGTGACTACCCTGACCAAACGGATGGCTGAAGAATTAAGCCGTTATCTTGCAGACATGGGGGTAAAAACCAGGTATATCCATTCCGATGTGGATACGATGGAGAGGGTGGAAATTATGGAGCAGCTTCGCCGGGGGATATTTGACGTGCTGGTGGGGATCAACCTTTTACGAGAAGGGCTCGACCTGCCCGAAGTATCCCTCGTGGCTATACTTGATGCCGATAAGGAAGGTTTTCTCAGATCGGAGCGATCCCTGACCCAAACGGCCGGACGTGCAGCGCGTAACCTCAATGGCAGGGTGATCATGTATGCAGACAAAATTACCGATTCAATGAAACGCACCATTGATGCCACCAACTACCGGCGTGAAAAGCAGTTGAAATACAACCAGGAAAATAACATTACCCCAACCCAGATCGTCAAACCCACCCGCGAGATCATCGGGTATGAATACCGGAGCGACAAGGCCGATGCCCGGTCCTACTCAGGAGGGGCAGACCATATAGATATCGCAGCCGATCCTGTGGTACAATACATGACGCCCGCTGCCCTGGAGAAAACCATTGCCGCAACCAAAAAGCAGATGCAGGCCGCAGCCAAAGAACTCGATTTTATTGAAGCTGCCCGTTTGCGCGATGAAATGTACCGTTTGCAGGATTTGCTGAAACAGAAAACGTTGTGAATTAAAGGGGCAGGGTGTGAATAAATTTGGCTATTTTTGCACTCCCCGGATAAGAGCAGCAGAAATGACAGCTGATTTGACGGGAATCTGTTAATGATTGAATGATTTTAACCACACATTTATGGCCCATCCAACGTCAAATATAGTAATTAAGAACAAAAAAGCATTTTTTGAGTACGAGATCATCGAGAGTTTTACTGCCGGTATTAAACTGATGGGAACCGAAATTAAATCCATCAGGGGGGGCAGGGCCAACCTTACCGATTCCTACTGTCAGTTTGAAGGGAGAGAGTTGTTTGTCAAAAATCTGCACGTGGCGGAATATGAAATGGGTACCATCAACAACCATATCGCCAAAAGGGACAGAAAACTTTTACTTCAGCGCAGAGAGTTGCAACGCTGGCAGAAAAAGGTGAAGGAATCGGGGCTTACCATTATTCCACTCAAACTGTTTATTAATGAGAGGGGCCTGGCCAAACTCGAAGTTGGCCTGTGCCGCGGGAAAAAGGTGTACGACAAGCGTGAAAGCATCAAGCAGAAGGATGCTGACCGCGACATGGACCGGATGATGAAATATTAAAATAATCCGTCCACCCTCAGAAATTACGTGAAACTTCTGCACGACTTGATTTAAGTACCAAAATATCTTCATAATTTGGGTGATCCTGCCACATATCCTTCCATAATCCTCTTCGACGGATTTTGTAATCTTTGCAACGGAAGTGTTGATTTTATCATTCAACGTGACCGAAAAAAGATCTTCAGGTTCGTGGCACTGCAGTCTGAACCCGGAATTTTTCTAAGGAAGAAATTTGCCCTTCCGGAGGAGACGGATTCGGTAATTTTGTGGCAGAATGGCCGGTTCTATTTCTATTCGGAGGCTGCACTGATCATCGCGAAGCATTTTAATTATCCCTGGCCGGTTTTATGGATCTTTAAATATGTTCCTTTAGTGGTTCGCGACGGAATCTACAAATGGATCGCCCGCAACCGTTACAAATGGTTCGGCACCCGCCAGGTTTGCCGTATGCCTGTTGGTGACGAGCGCCGTCTGTTCCCTTCTGTCGCCGATCTACAACTCGAAATGTCCGGTCTCGATTAAATTCCAAAAAAATCATCCAGGTCGCGCCGGTCCTTTTTGGTTGGTCGTCCTGCCCCCCGTTCCCGGCTGATCCATTGCATCGATTTCTGCATTTCGAGGAGGTCGAGTTCCGATTGTGGGGTAACCTCTGTCATGAATTGGGGAACATCTTTTGCACCCACCCGGTTGGATACAATTGCCAGTACCTTGAAGCTGCGGTAGATGGGAGATTTTCTGATTCTTACAATTTCTCCGGGTTTTACCATACGCGATGGTTTGACTGGCAGGTCACCGATAAACACCTGGCCTTTTGAGCAGATTTCGGAGGCCAGGCTCCGGGTTTTAAACAACCTTACAGCCCATAGCCATTTGTCGATGCGAATTGAATCAGCCATTTTCCCTGATAAATGAGTTGAGACGCGAAATTCAGATATTGTAATCTGTCTTGTTGGTTGCCTTAATAGAGCAACTTATAATTTTTTTGTATTGTAGAAATTCATGGTTCGCTCCAGTCCGATGGTTCCGAAACTTTTGACAGCTTCCACGCAATGACCGACCAGCAACGGCAACTCTTTTTCTTCAGTTTGGCTCCACTGGCCCAGCACATAATCTGTCTGATATCCTTTGTGAAAACTGTCGCCTATTCCAAACCGGAGGCGGGCATATTCGTTGTTTCCCAGAACTTCGCTGATGTTTCTCAATCCGTTGTGTCCGCCATCGCTTCCCTTTGCTTTGATCCTAATGGTTCCGAACGGAAGGGCGATGTCGTCCACCAGCACAAAAAGATTCTCAAGCGGAATGGTCTCTTTTTTCAGCCAGTAGTTTACTGCCCGGCCACTGAGGTTCATATAGGTTGTGGGCCTCAGGAGGATGAAGGTACGGCCTTTGAATTTCAGTTCAGCAACGAAGCCGTAACGGGCATCGTTAAAAATAACATTGGACGCACCTGCGAGTGCGTCCAATATTTTAAACCCGATATTATGGCGGGTATTTTCGTATTCTCGTCCTATGTTGCCTAATCCGGCAATAAGGTATTTCAAAACCGAAAATTTAAATGATTACTTCTTTCCTTTATCGGCTGACATCGCTGCACGTGCAGCGCGCGTTACGGTAACGGTAGCAATAACATCCGATTTGTTGTTGAGTATCTCCATATCCTGAGCTTTCAGTTCACCCACTTTGATGCTCTGACCCAAACCAAGTTCAGTAACCGGCACATCAATGGACTGTGGTAATTTTGAAGCCACACCTTTCACTTTGAGTTTGCGAAGGTTGACTTTTAATTTACCCCCGGCCTTGATACCTTTGGCTGTGCCAACGACGTTCACCGGCAGGCTTACTTTGATGGGCTTGTTTTCAACTACCTGAAGAAAGTCGGCGTGCAGCATTTTTTCTTCCACCGGGTGCCACTGCGTATCCTGCATGACGGCCTGGTAAACTTTTCCTTCGATATCAATATTCACCAGAAAAACCTCGGGTGTATATACAATATGCCTGAATTCGCTGAAGGGGAGGTGAAAATGGATGTTTTCACTCCCGCCATATAAAACACAAGGCACGAGCGCCTGACCTCTCAGGATCTTAGAATCTTTTTTTCCGGTTGCGGTCCGGAGTTGACCTTTAATTTCAAATGTTTTCATTGTAAAACTTAAATTAATAATTATGGTACTCAGTCCTCCCTTTTCTCGGAAAGGGCAAACAGCATGCATAACTTTTCGCTGCCGTTTCGGAAAAGCGGTGCAAAAATAGCAATTATCTGAAATATAACGAACTTATTGATTGATTTTTATATACCCTGGCAATGGCTTCGGCAAAAGCATCGGCCACACTGATATATTTGATCTTTTCGCATGAATTTTTTCTGGGAAGTGAATCTGTAAAATAGACCTCCTGCAGCAATGAGCTTTCAATGTTTTCGATGGCTGGCCCTGATAAAACACCATGTGCAGCGAAGGCCCTTACACTGCTGGCACCTTTGTCGAACATCAGCTGGGCTGCTTTCTTAATGGTGCCCGCTGTGTCGATCATGTCATCCACCAGAATCACATCTTTCCCGGCAACTTCCCCGATCAGGGTCATTGAATCGACAACGTTGGCCTTTGCCCTCGATTTGTGACAGATTACCATGTCTGTTTCGAGGAGACGGGCGTAAGTGTTGGCACGTTTTGTCCCCCCCACATCGGGCGAAGCAATTACAATATCTTTGAGGCCCATGCTCCTGATATAAGGTATAAACATGGCCGATGCAAAGAGGTGGTCAACCGGTACATTGAAAAAACCCTGGATCTGATCAGCATGAAGATCCATGGTGATCACCCGGTCGACTCCCGCTGCCGATAAAAGGTCGGCCATCAGTTTGGCCCCGATTGAAACGCGCGGTTTATCCTTGCGGTCCTGACGCGCATACCCAAAATAGGGGATGACTGCGATTACCTTGTATGCACTTGCCCTCTTGGCTGCATCGATCATCAGTAACAGCTCCATCAGGTTATCTGCAGGAGGAGGTGTTGACTGTACGATGAAAACATGCGAACCTCTGATGGTCTCTTCGTAACAGGGTTCAAATTCTCCGTCCGAGAATATCGGGCAGGAGGTCTGACCTAAATTGATGCCAAGGCTTTCACAGATCTTTTCCGCCAGATAGGTAGTATTCCTGCAGGAAAAAATTTTAAGAGGATGGCTTTTTGTTCCCATTTCTTATTTTTTTTGTTGGATTTCAATTACCATTTCCACTGCAAATGTAAAATTTTATTACAGCGGTTGTATTTCGTTGAATTTTAATTCAATAGTCTTGTCAGTCATAAGCTGCTGTTTCAGGAGGCCTTGTTTACCTTGTCAATAAACCCGAGTATCTCCTCTTTCCCGATAAAACTATCTGCTGATGATAAAAATATCTCAGGCAGTTCATTCCATTTTTCAAGCAGTGTTTCTTTGTATTTTTGAACATTAGGGTCAACTTCTTCGGGCTTTAGCTTATCTATCTTTGTGAAAATGATGGCAAATGGCACCTGGTTTTCCCCAAGCCATTCGATAAATTCGAGATCGGCCGGCTGAGGTTCGTGGCGAATATCTATCAATACAAACAGACAATACAGGTTGGTGCGCTTCAGGATGTATTGCCTGATGAAACGCTCCCACTTTTTTCGTTCGGTTTTGGGAGCCTGCGCGTATCCATAGCCGGGAAGGTCGACAAGGTACCAGGTTTCGTTGATGATAAAGTGGTTGATCAGCTGGGTTTTACCCGGCCTGGAGGATGTTTTGGCCAGGCTCTTGCTGTTGACCAGCATATTGATAAGGGAAGATTTTCCCACATTCGAACGCCCGATAAATGCATACTCGGGTTTATCGGGCTTTGGACATTTGTCGACCGATGAATTGCTAACTACGAATTTTGCCTGTTTAATCTCCATCATTAAATTTAGGGTATGTGAACTTCCAGAACCCTGACGTTTCCGTTCAAAGGAACCAAATCATATTGTTCCAGACTTGCCGGTACCAGGATTGTATCGCCTTTTTTGAAGGGCTCCCGGCCTGATTCCCAGGCTATTTCAAATTCACCATCGATGCAGATGTAAATTACGAATGAATCAATCAGTGAAATATCTTTTTTGACAACCTGGTCAAAATCGATGATGTTGGTGGTAAAATATTTGCTGGTAACCACCTCAGCCGTTTTATTCTTAACGGGGGTGTATTTTGTCCTGTAATCTTCCTGATAGCTGAAATCAATGGCATCGAGCGCCCAATCGGTATGCAGTTCCCGAAGGTTGCCGCTTTTGTCCTTTCTGTCGTAGTCGTAAATGCGGTAAGTAACATCCGAGGTCTGCTGGATTTCAGCAATAACAGTGCCTTTGCCAATTGCATGGACCCTTCCGGCTGGAATATAAAACACATCGCCTGCTTTCACTTCTTCAAAGCACAGCAATTCGGTCAGCCTTCCACTTTCAAGGTATTCAACATACTTCTCCCGGTCGACCGGCTGGTTGAAACCCGAATTGAGCCTGGCGCCTTCGTCGGCATAAAGCACATACCACATTTCTGTCTTTCCGAAAGCATTGTGGCGTGCCATAGAGAGCTCATCACCGGGGTGAACCTGTATGGAAAGATCTTCAACAGCATCCAAAAATTTGATAAGCAAAGGAAATTCAAGACCAAACTGGTCATACACGCGGTCACCAACCAGGTCGCCCATATAAATTTCTATCAGTTCCTGGAGATCGTTGCCTTCGAGGAAACCATTGGAAACCACTGAAACATGTCCTTCGACGGCTGATAGCTCCCAGCTTTCGCCGCATCCTCCCTGTTCACAGGCTGGTTTGTTCAGCATGGCATGCATCCGGTTTCCTCCCCAGATTCTTTCCTGGTAAACCGGTGTGAACTTTAATGGATATAACTGGCTCATAATAAAAATTGTACAGGTGATTTAAAATTCAAAGTCAACGGCAGCCCGGGTTTCGGTGACTTCTCCCATGCGCTTTACAACTTCCATGTGGGCCGGATGCACGCGGTAGCGGTCAAGGTCAGCAATGGAGCGAAAATGGGAAATAAGTGCCAGGTCGTAGCTTTTGGAGTCAAGCTCGTAATTGACACCTACTTCAATATAAACAAGCTCCTCTATTTTATCTTTCAGTCCTTCGAGCAACGCTTTTACCTCAGCGATTACAGATTTTTTCTCTCCGGCAGGAAACTGCTTCAGCTTGAACAGAACGACGTGGTTAATCATATTTTAAAATCTTAATTCAGATGATTAATTAATTTTGGGCAAAAATAACACTATTTTAGCAGCCGACAGGCACACGCCTGTAAAATGCTCATTTTATTAACACAAGCCTAAGAGTTATGCTGGTTATTGGAATTGCAGGAGGAACCGGTTCAGGTAAAACCACAGTTGTCGAAAAAATTGCACAATCGTTCACTGCCAGTGAGGTAGCCATTCTTTCGCATGATTCATATTACTTCGACAACAGCCATATGACGCTGGAGGAGCGCCGTGCAAAAAATTATGACCGGCCCGATGCCATCGAGTTCGAACTGATGGTTGAACATGTTCAGGCGCTGAAGGACGGAAAGGCGATAGAGCAGCCTACCTATTCATTTATTACCTGTACCCGGCAGGAGGAGATCGTGTGCGTTGAACCGAGGCATGTTTTGATTATTGAGGGTATTTTGTGTCTGGCCAATGAAAGGCTGCGCGATCTGATGGATGTGAAGGTTTTTGTGGATTGCGACTCCGATGTGAGGCTGTCGAGGGTGATCATGCGGGATATCATGGAAAGGGGCCGCAATGTGGAGCAGGTGCTCGACAGGTATGAAAAAACGGTGCGCCCCAGCCACCTTCAGTTTATTGAGCCAACCAAGCGCTATGCAGATATAATTGTTCCGCAGGGGGGGATGAACCGCAAAGCGATAGAAATCCTAACCAACTATATTAAACAGATCCTTAAAAAGCACACACCTTAAGAGTCCACTGCTATAAGTCATAAAATTTATTATGCCACCAAGACACCAAGACACCAAGTTGCACAAAGTATTGAATACCAAATGAATAATCTTGGTGAATCCTTGGTGTCTTTGTGCCTTAGTGGCAGAAAAAGGCTTTTCGAAGCAGCCTCAAGTTAGCAAGATTCCCGGATGTCCTTCCGAATGAACACGAGCCTTCGCTGTTTACCTATTTCCTTTTCTTCCTAACCACTAATATAGCTCCCCCGATAACGACTATTGCTCCGATGACTGACAACAGGGTGAAATTCTCACCTTCTATCCAGGTTACATTCATTTCTGTAAAGATTCCCATCATAACGAACGTTATCAGCGGATTCATGATGATGATAATGCTGACTTTACCGGCTTCCAGGTATTTGAGAGACATGGAAAGGGTAGTGTAAGCCACCAGCGTATTGAATCCGAGAAAGGCCAGAACCAGCCATATTGCCCAGCTGACGTTTGCAAGCTGGCTGAAATTCGCCAGGGGAAGGTAAAGCAGTGTGGGTAAGCCAAAAAGGAACAGGTTGAGGGTAAAGGTGGAATATTGGGTGACCAGTTTTTTCTGAAGTGCTGCATAAACTGCCCAGGCAATGGCACCTGACAGGGTAAGAAATACACCCTTCATATAGATTTTTTCACCGCTGGTAAGTGCCCCTATCTGTTGGTTGTAAAAAAGCAGCAGTCCGGCAATGGACAGGATAAACCCAATGATCTGCCTGCGTGTGATAACCTCCTTAAAGAAAAATATCCCTGCCAGTGTCAGCATTATGGGACCACTTTGAATGAAAAGCTGTGCATTGGACGGAGAGGTGTACTGGATTCCCCACATAAAGCCAATGTAGTTGTATGCAAGTGCCAGCGTAGCCAGAACCAGCAAAAGCGGAGGTTTGAACAATATGCGAAGCTCCCGGGGCCGGCGGATAACATGCCAGATCAGGAGAGGGGTGAAAGCCAGGAAGAACCTGAGCCACACTATTGTGGCGGCATCCACAAATTGCACGGCTACCTTCAGGGCTACCGCCAGTACGCCCCATAACAGGGCGGTGACAATGGCATATAGAATCCCCTTTCTTTGGTCCTCCATTTTGATTCGAAGTTGATTTTTATTACCTAAAACGGTTTTGGAATTGCAGTAAAAAGTCTTTCCCAGGTATCCCGGGGTGCGATCAAGCTATAATCTTTCCCAAATCCACTCACGGGCATTCACAAATGCCATCATCCATGGAGTGATTTCATCACCGGTGCGATCCCCCGGGTAGTAAGCCCAATGGTAAGGCCTGAAAGCCCTTTCCAGGTGGGGCATCATGGCCAGGTGGCGGCCGTTGGAGGAGCAGATGGCAGCCGTGTTGAATTCCGATCCGTTGGGATTGGCGGGGTAGAAATCGCGGCTGTATTTGATCGGAATGTGGTGTTGGTTTTCGCTTCCGGGGAGGATGAATTTCCCTTCACCATGGGCAATCCAAACGCCCAGGCGCAGGCCATCCATGTTTTGCAGCATCACCGATTGATTCGGCAGAATATCCACGTTAATAAATCCCGATTCAAATTTGTGCGAATCGTTGTGGGCCATATGCGGACTGTTGCCGTTTCCTGAATCGATCAGACCCAGTTCTACCATAAGCTGGCAACCGTTGCATACTCCGAGGCTCAAAGTATCCTCCCTGGAATAGAAATTTTCGAGGGCTGTCCGGGCTGCTTCATTGTACTTAAATGCACCGGCCCATCCTTTGGCTGAACCCAGCACATCGGAGTTGGAGAAGCCTCCGACAAAAACGATGAGGTTGATCTCCTCCAGGGTCTCCCGTCCCGAGATCAGGTCGGTCATGTGTACATCCTTCACATCGAAGCCGGCAAGATAGAGCATGTAGGCCATTTCCCTGTCGCCATTGACCCCCTTTTCCCGGATAATGGCTGCCTTAATTCCTGATGGAGTCCTGCGTTGCAGGTCGATGCCGGCATCGGCTGCCTTGCCGGTAAAATTTCCGAAATTGAAGTTTAACTCATTGCGCTTGTAGTTGAAAAAGCGTTCCAGGGATTTCACCTCTCCACTCTGTTTGCGGTCGAGCAGGTAGGAGGTCTTAAACCACAGGTCACGCAAATGGTTGATATTGAGCCGCAGTGAGGTTGTGTGGTTTTTAACTGTCATCAGGCGTTGCTGAGCCGGACGGCCAATATGGACGAAGGCTGCCCCTGCTTCGGTAAGTATCTTTTCCGTTTTCTTAAGGTCGTTGCATTGAATAACCACGCCGGGATTCTCGCTGAAGAGCAGACGAACGGTGTCTTCCTCGCCTATTCCTGTCAGATCCAGGTCGAGTCCCGACTGGTTGTCGGAAAAACACATCTCGAGCAGTGTGGTGATCAAACCTCCTGAGCCGATGTCATGTCCTGCAGCAATGAGTCCTTTTTCAACCAGCTCCTGAACTGCGTTGAACGTGCTGATAAACCTTTCCGGACTGGTAACCGTCGGGGCTTCGGTTCCTATCTTATTGACAGATTGGGCAAATGCACTTCCTCCCAACTGGTGCCGGCAGAAAGAGAAGTCGATCCAGATCAGCGGTTTTTCAGGATTGTTTTCAATCACCGGTTCAACAACTTTTCTGACGTCCGACACTTCGCCGGATGCAGAAATAATTACTGTTCCCGGGGCATAGACCACATCATCAGGGTATTTTTGGGTCATCGACATGGAGTCCTTGCCTGTAGGAATGTTGATGCCCAATGCATAGGCAAAGTTGCTCGATGCTTCCACTGCTTCGTAAATGCGGGCATTCTCGCCGGGATTTTTGGCCGGCCACATCCAGTTGGCGCTGAGGGATACACTGCGGATTTTATCGGTCAGAGGGGCCCACACGATATTGGTAAGTGCTTCGGCAATCGAAAGGACCGATCCGTGTGAGGCATTCACCATGCCGGCTACCGGGGCGTGCCCGATGGTGGTCGCTAATCCTGCCTTTCCCTGGTAGTCAAGGGTAATGACCCCGACGTTGTTGAGCGGCAGGTGCAGTGGCCCTGCTCCCTGCTGTTTGGCAATCCGGCCGGTTACGCTGCGGTCAACCTTGTTGGTGAGCCAGTCTTTGCAGGCCACCGATTCCAGTTGCAAAACGGTTTCTATATATTGCTCCAGATTGTTTTCGTCATATTTCAACTCCTGGAAATTGCTGGTCTCTGTTTTGTCCTCGAGGATAGTTCGCGGTGGTTTTCCAAACATGTAACCCAACTGCCAGTCGATTGGTTTTTCGCCGGTTTTGGAATTCTCAAAGGTAAACTGCATATCGCCCGTAGCCTCACCGATCACATACATCGGGGCTCGTTCACGATCTGCAATACGGTTGAGAAGAGCCACATCCTCAGGGTGCATGACCAGGCCCATTCGCTCCTGCGATTCGTTGCCGATTATTTCCTTCTGCGACAGGGTAGGATCACCCACGGGGAGTTTGCTGGTGTCGATTTTTCCACCGGTGCTTTCCACCAGTTCCGAAAGACAGTTGAGATGTCCTCCGGCGCCGTGGTCGTGAATGGATATGATAGGGTTGATGTTGCTTTCCGCAAGTGCGCGGATAGCATTGAACACCCTTTTTTGCATCTCGGGGTTGGCGCGCTGCACGGCATTCAGTTCAATGGCATTTTCAAATTCGCCTGTAGCAACAGATGAAACCGCGCCGCCGCCCATGCCAATGCGATAGTTGTCGCCGCCCAGCAATACGATCTGGTCGCCTTTCACCGGCTCGCTTTTGAGGCTGTCGCGCATGGTGCCGAAGCCAATACCCCCGGCCAGCATTATTACCTTGTCGTAACCGTATTTTTTGAAGTTTTCGAAGTGCTCGAACGTAAGAACAGATCCGGTGATCAGCGGTTGACCGAATTTATTTCCGAAATCGCTGGCCCCGTTGGATGCTTTAATCAGGATCTCTTCCGGGGTCTGGTACAGCCATGGTCGGGGTTTTGTGGCATGTTCCCATTTTCTGTCCTCTTCGGTGCGCGGGTAAGAAGTCATGTAGACTGCTGTTCCGGCAACCGGAATGCTCCCTTTACCGCCTGCGATGCGGTCTCTTATCTCGCCCCCTGTACCTGTGGCTGCGCCGTTGAACGGCTCAACCGTGGTAGGGAAATTATGGGTTTCGGCTTTCAGGGAAAGAACCGTTTCAATATCTGTAACTGCAAACCAGTCGGGTATGTCCTGCCTGACAGGGGCAAACTGCTCCACCGCCGGTCCCTGCACAAAGGAGCAGTTGTCGCGGTATGCCGAAATGATCTTGTTGGGATTTTCTTTTGATGTGCGTTTGATCATCTGGAAAAGTGAAGATTCTTTCTCCACTCCGTCGATGATGAAGGTTCCGTTAAATATTTTGTGGCGGCAGTGTTCCGAATTTACCTGTGAAAAGCCAAATACTTCGCTGTCAGTGAGTTTTCGGCCAATGGCCGATGATACAGAATTGAGGTAATCGATTTCATCCTCGTTGAGTGCCAGCCCTTCCTGTTCATTGTAGGCAGCAATATTGTGCACTTCGGTAATGGGTTCCGGGTCGTGATAAATAGTGAAAATTTCCTGGCTGAGGCCTTCGTACAATGCCTGCAGCATATGGTCGTAACGGGCCTCCCGGCCGGTTACCGGATAGAACTCCTCCATGCGGAGAATCCCTGTTATGGCCATGTTCTGGGTAATTTCCACGGCATTGGTACTCCAGGGTGTGAGCATTTCCTTGCGTGGTCCGGTGTACCAGCCTTCGAGTGAAGCTTGTTCGAGCGGTGTTGCCCCTCCCAGGAGCCATACCAGTTTATCGATAGTTTCTGCTGTGGGGTTTTGTGCCGATTGAACAGCGATGACCGATTGCTGCGGCGTTCTGAAAAACAGTATCATGAACAGGAATATTTATGTTGTACGATAGTTCTGAAAACGCAGGCAAAGATAAACAAAAGTTTGGTGGACAAGTTTTGAAATATTTTTATCCCAATATAAAGATCACCGGCAACTTATCAAGAACGGGGATATTCTTCTTCCATTCGGCAATGGTTCTGGTCTTTATCATTTCGTTTCCGGAGGTAATATCAGCTGCGATGCAAAGGGAGGTGCCAGGCTGGCATGTGCTGAGCAAGTCGTTGAGCAAGTGGCCGTTGCGGTAGGGTGTTTCCATGAAAATCTGGGATTGCCGGTGCTGAACGGCCTGGTTTTCCAATTGCTGGATACGCTTCAGCCGGTCTGGTTTTTTTACCGGGAGGTATCCGGTGAAGGCAAAGTTCTGGCCATTCAGGCCCGATGCCATCAAGGCGAGAAGAATGGAAGAGGGCCCCACCAGGGGCACAACAGTGATGTTTCTCCGGTGGGCCAGCTTTACGATCTCAGCTCCGGGATCGGCTACCCCCGGACAACCCGCTTCGGAAATAATTCCCATATCATTTCCCTGCCTTACAAAATCAAGGTAACTGTTCTTTTGCAGGTCAGGGGTGTGCTTGTTCAGCTCCATGAAGGTAAGCGCATCAATGTTGATATCGCGGTTCACTTTTTTGAGAAAACGCCGCGCATTGCGGATCTCTTCCACAATAAAGTAATTTATACTGTTAATAATTTCAGCATTATAAGCAGGCAGAACCTGCTGCCATGGCGAATCACTCAGAAGATTGGGAATAAGATATAGCTTTGCCATCGTCAGAATTTTGTGTAAAACTAAATAATTAGATTGATTTTGTAATTTTACACGCTGTAAAATGAAATATGAATAACATACCAAAAATACGGGTTACCCTCACCGGGACCGGCACATCACAGGGGGTTCCGCTGATTGGCTGCCATTGCGAAGTTTGCTCGTCGGCCGATCCGCGCGACAGGAGGTTGCGTTCGGCGGCGCTCCTCACCATCAACGGAAAGAATTTTGTGATTGATGCAGGACCCGATTTTCGCCAGCAAATGCTCATATATAAAGTAGACACCCTCCGTGCGATTTTGGTTACCCATGAGCATGTAGACCACATCTTCGGCCTGGATGATATCCGGTCCTATAACTGGATACAGAAGCATCCGACGGATATTTATGCCGAGCACCGTGTGCAGGAGGCCATAAAGCATGTTTTTCATTATGTATTTGCCCGCGACCGCTATCCCGGAATTCCGCAGATGCAGTTGCACGACATATCTGAAGATCCCTTTGACATAGGAGGTGTCAGATTTACACCCATCCGGGCATACCACCACAAATTGCCGGTACTGGGGTTCAGGGTGGGCGATTTTACCTATGTTACAGATGTTAATTTCATCCCTGAACAGGAAATGGAGAAAATACGGGGAACAAAAGTGCTGGTAATCAATGCGCTTCGCAAGGAGAAACATCTGTCACATTTCAGTCTGGGTGAAGCGTTGCAGCTGGCTGCCGAACTCCGGCCGGAGCATACCTGGCTGACCCACATCAGCCATTCATTGGGCCTGTATGAGGAGGTGCAGAAAACCCTGCCTCCGGGGGTAGGCCTTGGGTACGATGGACTGACCTTTGACGTGTAGTCAATAATCAATAATCAATAATCAATCATCTATTCGCTAAGCCAATTGTATAAGGATCCAAGCGCGAGAAGGAGATATAATGTTCCTGCAATAAAGAGCGCCCATCCCAGGCTGATGGTGTCGGTTATCCATCCCAAAAAAGGGCCAACTATGGCAAAATTGATTCTGATCAGGAAGTTGCGCACCGACAGCAACGTCGCTCTTACTCCTGAATCGGTGTATTCATTGATGTAATTTTTCAGGATCACCGTGGCCATGCCCCGTGCAAGGTAAAAGAAGAAAAGAAAAGCGACGCCCCACCAGGCGATAAAAATCCCGGAGAGCCAGAATCCTGAGGTAAGAGTAATCAAAATCAGCAGGGCCCCCGTTTTTCTTGATATCAGGTTTTCGACTTTGTAGGCAAAGACCGACGAAATGGCCACCGAGATATTGAGGAAAGCCCACATTAAGCCAAACCATTGAATGGGAAGTCCGATGGCCTGAAAATAAGGCTGCACAAACCAGGCGAAAGTAAGGGTAGCTGTTCCTGTTACCGATGAAAACAGGATGGCGGTCATCAGATTTTTATTTTTCGTGAGGGCATTCCTGGCTACCCTTATAAACTCCAGTGGTTTGAGGAGCAAATGCTCCCTGTGGAGCTTGGGTTCGATCAGGTACAGCGATGCCGGAATGGCCATGGCCGCAACCAGGAACTGAAAGTAAAATGGTGAACGCAGGGTGATTCCGGCGAGCAATCCGCCCGCCACACCGGCAATCGCTTCGGCAAAGTTACCTGCTGAGGTAATGCGGCCTTCCTGCTTCACATACTCCTTTTCCCTCTTATTTTCGAGGAGGGTGTCATACAACATGGCAGAATCGGCTCCCGATACAAAACTATACCCCACTCCGAGGATAATTTCCGCCACTACGAACCACATGAAGGAATTGGTAAGGGAATACACCGCAAAACCGGCTGCTCCGAGGATACTGCCCATTATCAGCGTTTTTTTGCGTCCCCAGACGTCAGCCATCCATCCAGACGGGATTTCCATGGCCACAATGCCAATAGAGTATATCGATTTGAGAATGAAAATCTCCTGCATGTTCATACCGCTGCTGTTGTAAAATATCACAACTATGGGCATCACCAGGTTAAACCACTTCGATATCCTGATGATGTAGAGGAGCGGAATATTTCGCAAGGCGGAATTCATGCCGGTTTTTCCGGCAAAAATAGCACAGGAAAATTAAGGGAGATCAAATATTAATAACTTGTTTCATCCAGTTTTACCTTTCCTCTAAAGGTACGGTAGACAATTATCGTATACAAAAGAACCAATGGTCCTCCAATGGCCGTAATCGTGAGCATGATTCCCATCGATTTCTCAGAGGATGCCGCATTGTAGACGGTCAGGGTATTTTCCGGATCAAGGGTTGAAAACAAAAGGTTGGGATACAGCTCAATGGCCACCAGAATCAGCAGAAGGCTTATGGTAACTGACGAGAAGAAGAATGCCTGTCCAAATTTTCTTTTGGTTGCCAGCCGCGGTATGTTGGCAATGCTCAGGAATACCAGAACCGGCACAATGAACAACGCTGGATCTTCCTTGAAATTATCGGAAAGATGCGGAATGTATATTAGGGTATAAAGCGTTGTAATAGAGAAGCTTAGAATAAAAAATATTATTCCGCTCCGCAAAAGAAGGGTAAGTCTGGTATAGAGCCTGCCCTCTGTTTTCAGAAGAAGGTAAATTGCGCCATGAGTCATCATCAGGGCAAGGCTGGTAATTCCTACCATAAGGGCATAGGGATTCAGAAATTCCCAGAATGGTCCTCCGGCGTATTCAAACTCATGATCGATGGGGAGACCCTGCAGCACATTCCCCAACACCACCCCCAGCAAAAATGCCAGCATAATGCTTGATATGCTGTAAGCTACATCCCATGTAGCCCGCCACCAGCTCATTTTCTCCTTGCTTCGGAATTCGATCGACACAGCCCGGAAGATAATAAACACAAGGAACAGAATAAAGGGAATATACATAGCTGAAAAGAGTGTGGCATAGAATATCGGGAATCCTGCGAATAACGCTCCTCCGCCAATTACCAGCCATACTTCGTTGCCATCCCAAACCGGGCCTATGGCATTAAGCGCAATGCGGCGGCTCTCTTCCTTTCTGAGAAACAGGTGCCAGGCACCCGCTCCAAAATCAAAACCATCCAAAATGGCATATCCTGAAAATAGTCCGCCAACTACCAAAAACCACAAGGTGGGGTAATCCAATCCAAATATTTCTGTCATAGGTCTAAGATTTTCCGATTACTTCTTCTGCGATCTCTTCCTGTAAAGGCCTGTCCTCTTCATTCGATTCATCATAAGGCCCGTGTTTGATCTTCTTGTCGAGCATGTAAAGGAACAAAGCAAGAAGCAGGGTGTAAATGATGGCGAACAATATCAGCGAAAACAGTACCTGGTTGGCGGTGACGGATTTGGACAGCGCCATGCTGGTCCGGAGCAGGCCATATACTACCCAGGGTTGTCTGCCCATTTCTGCTGCAAACCAACCTGCCTGGTTGGAGATTTGCGGCAAAAAAACAGCCAGCACAAAGATCCATAACAGCCATTTGTGATCGAAAAGTTTTCCTCTCCACCACAGAAAGCTTGCCAATAGGGTTAAGGCAATCAGAAACATTCCGATGGCCACCATGGCATGGTAAAACTGGAAGACTGCATTTACCTGCGAGGGGCGTTCATCAAGTGGAAAGGCATTGAGTCCGGTAACGGGTTCGTCCGTATTGAAATGCAACAGGAACGAGAGTCCGCGGGGGATTCTTAACCCGATTACTTTCTGGTTTTCCTTGTCTACCCAACCAAACAGGTACATGTCGGCAGGTGCCGAAGCTTCGAAATGTCCTTCGAGTGCTGCAAGTTTTGCCGGTTGGTGCCTGGCTACCACATTGGCCGAACTATGGCCTGAAATCAGTTGGGTGAGGGAAAAAATGGTTGCGACAATCAGCGCGATCCGGAAAGCTTTTTTTGATATTTCGACATAGCGGCCTTTCAGCAGATAATAGGCATGAACGCTCAATATCAGAAACGCCCCGGCCAGAAACGCCCCCTGCCAGACATGAATAACCCTGTCGACGCTGGAGGGATTGAACACCATCGTCCAGAAGTCGGTAATTTCAGCCCTGGCGTGGATCCCTTCTCCCACTATATGATAACCTGTCGGAGTTTGTTGCCAGCTGTTGGCTACCACGATCCAGATAGCCGAAAACATGGAGCCGAGAAAAACACCCACGGTCGCTAACATGTGCACCCACGGTTTTACGCGATTCCATCCGAATAGAAGAATTCCGAGGAACCCACTTTCAAGGGCAAAGGCAAAAATCCCTTCAGCGGCCAGGGCACTGCCAAAAACATCGCCTACAAACCTGGAATAGGTGGCCCAGTTGGTGCCAAACTCAAACTCCATTACAATGCCTGTGGCCACGCCGATGCCAAACGTAAGTGCAAATATTTTGGTCCAGAACCGGGCAAGGGTCTCATACTGCTTATTCCCTGTCCTGATAAAAAGACCCTCCATGATCACCATATTAAGGCCAAGGCCTATGCTCAGGGGAGGGTAGATGTAGTGAAATGCGATGGTAAAGGCGAACTGAATTCTCGCCAGAATTTCAACTTCCATAGCTTATGTTTATTTTAGATCTATCAAAATTATAGAAAATTTACGGCCCATCAATGCTTTTGCGGTTTTGTTTTATGAACATATTTGGATATTTTGTCAATAATTTGATCCCGCTGTTACTGAGTATTGATATTTTTTCACGCTGATTTGTGTTTTGTGCTACATTTTGTCAGTATTTACTGCCACCCAGACAAGATTTACATAGTGGAACAATGTTTGACTTACAGATGACCATATTTAATAATGTTTGATTTCAGAAAGGTAGATCTATGAAAGGCAATTTCGATTCAATCATCCAGTCAGCCACTCCCGTTTTGGTTGATTTTTATGCTGACTGGTGCCAGCCCTGTAAAGTGCTGTCGCCCATTTTGCAGGAAGTAGCCCGGGAGATGGGCGATAAAATCCGGATCATAAAAATTGATGTGGATAAAAATCCGGACATCGCATCCAGGTTTCGTGTCCAGGGGGTACCTACGCTGGCATTGTTTAAAGGGGGCAATCTGGTATGGAGACAATCTGGGGTAACCCCTAAACAGGGAATTATTCAGGCAATATTGACAAGCTAAAGAGACTGCCCTTTGGGATATCCTCCCTTGAGTTTGGAGATAACTGCATAAAAAAAGCAGGAGGCTGCCCTTTTGGGACAGCCTCCTGAAATAATATTTTTTTGAAGATCAGCAACCGTCGGTGTTGCCTTCTGCCTTCATTTTGTAATAGGACAACGGGTGGGAACTCGGTCTTTCAAGAGGCATTCCGTAAAGCCTGTCAAGAATGAGCTGTGCCAGCACTCCCAATGATCTGGAAACTCCGAACAATACCGTGTAGAAGTTGTGTTCCGTAATGCCGTAATGATGCAGCAAAGCGCCGCTGTAGGCATCTACGTTTGGCCATGGATTTTTGATCTTGCCTGTTGCTTCAAGAATCGGAGGCGCAACACGGTACATGGCATTTGCCAGATTGATCAGTTTGTCGTTCTTGACATATTTCTCTGCAAACTCCTGCTGAACGGTAAACCGTGGGTCGGTTATCCTCAGGACAGCATGCCCGTAACCCGGCACAACGCGGCCGTCTGTCAGTGTCTTTTCGATGTAGGCAGCAATTTGCTCATCGTTGGGTTCATCGGTTTCGAGTGATTCCATCATCTCAAACATCCAGTTGATTACTTCCTGGTTGGCAAATCCATGCAGCGGGCCTGCCAGTCCGTTCATGCCTGCAGAGAAGGCGTAATAGGCGTTGCTCAGGGCCGAACCCACGAGATGTACGGTATGGGCCGAAACGTTACCCCCCTCGTGGTCAGCATGGATTACCATGTATAGCCTGAGCAGCCGCTTTACTTCAAGTGAGTCAAACCCCATCATGTAGGCGAGGTTCCCCGCCCAGTCGAGGTTCGGATTGGGTTCAATATGGTGTCCGTTGTGGTAAAGCCTCCGGTAGATATAGGCAGCGATGCGGGGCAGGCGTGCGATAAGGTTCATTACATCCTCGTACATGAAATCCCAGTAGAATTTCTTGTGTACGCCAGCCCTGTATGCTTTCTGAAAGACCGATTCTGTGGCCATCGAAAGAATGGCGGCACTGAACATGGTCATCGGGCGTGCAGTCTTGGGAATGGCGTCGATCACGTCGAATGCGTGCTGAGGCACATGTGAACGGGTTGCCCAGTCGCGCGAAATGTTCATTACATCATCCTTTTCCGGTACTTCGCCGATCAGCATAAGGTAGAACAAGCCTTCGGGCAATGGTTCTCCTTCGGGTGTCAGCTTAGGCAGTTTCTGACGAAGTTCGGGCAGGGAATATCCCCTGAATCGGATGCCTTCGTTGGCATCAAGGTTGGAGGTGTCAGTAACCAGTGCAGGGATACCTTTCTGGCCTGAAAGTACCTGGTCGATGGTCACCTGTGCGATAACCTTATCGCCATGGTCCTTCCTGATTCTCTGGTACTCACTTACACACTTGCTGGCTCTTTGATAAAAGCGGTTTTTGATGTATTCCATAATGATTCTTTATATGTTAATTCGATTCCGTGATCATGTGTGCTTTCTCAATGCATATTCCGTATGATTTCATCCGCAAACTCACTGGTCGACAACAATGTTGCTCCTTCCATCTGCGCGTGCAGGTCTGACGTTACCCTCCGTTTGGCAAAGGTATGGTCCATTGCATCATACACGTGCTCTGCTGCTTTGCTCCACCCAAGGTACTCAAGCATCATTACCCCGGATAAGATGAGTGAACCCGGATTGGCTTTGCCTGTTCCGGCAATTGCCGGCGCTGTACCATGCGTGGCTTCAAATATAGCATATCCATTGTTATAATTGATATTTGCACCCGGAGAAATTCCAATACCTCCAACCATAGCCGCCAACTGGTCAGAAATGTAGTCGCCGTTGAGGTTCATGGTGGCAATCACCGAATAGTCAAAAGGCTTTAGCAGCGATTCCTGCAAAAAGGCGTCGGTAATAACGTCTTTAATGAGGACTTTACCTGATTTTACTGCTGCTTCCAGCGCTTTGTCGGCATCGATTTGACCCCGTTCAGATTTAAGCTTTTCATAGCTTCTCCAGGTAAACACCTGACCGGAAAACTCGTTCTCGGCCAGATCGTATCCGAAGTTCTTGAAGGCCCCTTCCGTGAATTTCATAATATTTCCCTTATGAACGAGGGTTACGGAGGGCAACTCCCGCTCAATGGCATATTTAATGGCAGCCCTGATCAATCTTTCTGAGCCGTCTTTCGAGATGGGCTTCACTCCAAACGATGAGTTTTCGGGAAAGCGGACCTCGTCCGTGACCCCCATCTCCTCAGTAAGGAATTTCATCAGCTTTTTCGCCTCGGGGGTTCCGGCCATAAACTCAATCCCGGCATATATGTCTTCAGTATTTTCCCTGAAGATGTGCATATCAACCAGGTGAGGATAACGCACGGGAGAGGGAACGCCTTTGAACCAGCGGACGGGCCTTAAACAGACAAACAGGTCGAGTGTCTGTCGTAGGGCAACATTGAGCGATCGGATTCCTCCACCGACAGGAGTGGTCAGCGGCCCTTTAATTCCAACGAGGTATTCCCTGAAGGCATCAAGCGTAGAACCGGGCAGCCATTCGCCGGTCTCGAGGTAGGCCTTTTCACCTGCCAGTACCTCCATCCAGGAGATTTTTCTTGAATCTCCGTAAGATTTGGCAACAGCAGCATCAATGACCCTTTGCGAAGGCCCCATGATGTCCTTGCCAATCCCGTCTCCTTCTATAAACGGTATAACCGGAAAATCAGGAACTTTAAGCTGATTATCTATCATTTGGATTTTAGAGTCCGACCCCATTTTTAGCTGTTTAATTTTTCTAATCTTTTGTTCTTTAATTCTTTTAATTGCGTTTATATATATCTATTACGCTAATTTTTCCTGCAGGTTCTGGTTTAAAGCTTCCAGGAAATCTTCGGTGGTAAGGTAATGCTCCTGTTTCAGGTTCTCACCATGGACGATGAGGGCAAGGTCTTTGGTCATTTTACCACTCTCAACAGTATCAATACAAACCTGCTCGAGGGTTTCGGCAAAATGCACCAACTCGGGAGTGTTGTCCAGTTTTCCCCTGAAGGCCAGTCCCCTGGTCCACGCAAAGATGGATGCAATCGGATTGGTGGAGGTAGGTTTGCCCTGCTGGTGCATGCGGTAGTGGCGCGTTACGGTGCCATGTGCCGCTTCGGCTTCCATGGTGTGCCCATCAGGGGTGATCAGGGTGGAGGTCATCAGGCCCAGCGATCCAAATCCCTGAGCTACGGTATCGCTCTGAACGTCGCCATCGTAGTTTTTGCAGGCCCACACAAATCCGCCTTCCCACTTCAGCGCTGCCGCTACCATATCGTCGATCAGACGGTGCTCGTAAGTTATTCCGGCTTCTTTAAACTGTTCTCTGAATTCAGTTTCGAATACATCCTGGAAAATATCCTTGAAGCGTCCGTCGTATTTTTTAAGAATGGTATTTTTCGTGGACATGTAGAGCGGCCACTTTTTGTCCAGGGCCTGGTTCATACAGGCGCGGGCAAATCCGGTAATCGACTCATCGTGGTTGTACATGGCCAGTGCCACGCCATCTCCTTCAAAATGATACACCTCATGTGAAATCGGATCGCTGCCGTCGTCGGGAGTAAAGGTAATGGTGAGCCTTCCCTTTCCTTTGGTTACAAAATCGGTGGCACGGTACTGATCGCCAAATGCATGGCGGCCGATGCATATGGGTTGTTTCCATCCGGGTACCAGCCGGGGTACATTATTGATCATGATGGGTTCGCGGAAGACGGTGCCGTCGAGTATATTACGAATGGTGCCGTTGGGTGATTTCCACATATGCTTAAGGCCGAATTCTTCAATACGGGCCTCGTCGGGAGTGATGGTGGCGCACTTAACACCAACACCATATTTTTTGATGGCATGAGCTGCATCGATGGTTACCTGGTCGTTGGTTTCATCCCTGTGCTCAATCCCAAGATCATAGTATTTCAAATCGATATCGAGATAGGGGAGGATGAGTTTTTCTTTAATAAATTGCCAGATGACGCGGGTCATCTCATCTCCGTCGAGTTCAACCACGGGGTTGAGTACTTTTATTTTTTGCATAGAATTAAAATATTTAAGCGTTGATTTTACTTATCAGGTTGAGTGCAGATCCTGCCCTGAACCAGTCGATCTGCTGCTGGTTGTAAGTATGGTTGGTTACCACCCAGTCGGACTTCCCATCGGCATGGATAACTTCAATGATCAGGGGCTTCCCTTGCGCAAAGCTTTCCAGATCCACAAAATTGAAAGTGTCATCCTCCTGAATTTTGTCGTAGTCAGACTCGTCTGCAAAGGTCAATCCAAGCATGCCCTGTTTTTTGAGATTGGTCTCGTGAATACGGGCAAATGATTTCACCAGGACTGCCCTGACTCCCAGATGGCGTGGCTCCATGGCTGCATGCTCGCGCGATGAACCCTCTCCGTAATTGTGGTCGCCCACCACGATTGTAGGAATACCTGCAGCTTTGTAGGCTCGCTGAACAGCAGGCACTTCTCCGTATTCTCCTGTGAGTTGGTTTTTAACCGTGTTGGTGGATTCATTGAATGCATTGACTGCACCAATCAGCATGTTGTTGGAGATATTGTCGAGGTGTCCGCGGTACCGCAGCCAGGGACCTGCCATTGAAATGTGGTCGGTGGTGCATTTACCCAATGCCTTGATGAGCAGCTTGGCACCTATGATATTCCGGCCATCCCAGGGTTCAAACGGAGAAAGTTTCTCCAGCCGCTTTGATTCAGGGTCGACAATCACCTCAATGGCACTGCTGTCTTCAGCCGGTGCCTGGTAGCCGGCATCCTTCACATCGAATCCTTGCGGAGGCAACTCAAATCCTGTGGGCGGCACAAGTTTTACCGCCTCCCCGTTTTCGTTGAGCAGGGTATCGGTAAGCGGATTGAAGTCGAGCCTGCCTGCAATGGCCAGGGCAGTAACCAGCTCAGGTGAGGTTACAAATGCATGGGTATTGGGATTGCCATCCGCACGTTTTGAAAAGTTGCGGTTAAATGAGTGAACGATCGTGTTTTTTTCTCCTTTTTCGGCACCCGGCCTTGACCACTGGCCAATACAAGGGCCACAGGCATTGGCAAAAACATTACCGCCAATCTTTTCGAAAATATCAATGTAGCCGTCGCGTTCAATTGTGTAACGTACTTTCTCTGAGCCGGGGGTGATCGTAAATTCGGAATTGGTTTTAAGACCTTTATCCAGTGCTTGCCGGGCAACGGAGGCTGCCCTCGAAATATCCTCATAGGAGGAGTTGGTGCAGCTGCCGATAAGGCCAACCGAAATGTCCACCGGCCATCCGTTGGCTTTGGCTTCTTTTCCCAGACTGGAAATCGGTGTGGCACGGTCGGGCGTAAAAGGCCCATTTACGTGGGGTTCCAGTTCGGAAAGGTTGATCTCGATTACCTGGTCGAAGTATTTCTCCGGATTAGCATATACCTCAGCATCTCCGGTAAGTTCATATTTGATGGCTGCAGCGGCTTCCACCACTTCGCTGCGGCCGGTAGCCACGAGGTAACGCTCCATGGCTTCGTCGTAGGCGAACAGCGAGGTTGTGGCGCCCACTTCCGCTCCCATGTTGCAGATGGTTCCTTTGCCGGTGGCTGAAAGCGAACGGGCACCATCACCAAAGTATTCGATGATACAGCCGGTTCCACCCTTGACTGTTAGAATTCCCGCCACTTTAAGAATAATATCTTTTGGTGAGGTCCAGCCATTGAGTTTTCCGGTAAGCTTAACCCCAATCAGTTTGGGCATCTTGAGTTCCCAGGCCATGCCTGCCATTACGTCAACCGCGTCGGCCCCTCCTACTCCGATGGCTACCATTCCGAGACCTCCCGCGTTGGGTGTGTGAGAGTCGGTGCCTATCATCATCCCTCCGGGGAACGCATAATTTTCGAGTACCACCTGATGAATAATCCCGGCTCCGGGTTTCCAGAAACCTATTCCGTATTTGTTACTTACTGATTCGAGAAAATCAAATACTTCCTTATTGTTGTTCAGGGATGCGGCCAGGTCGGCCTTACCGTTGGTGTGAGCCAGGATGAGGTGGTCGCAGTGAACGGTCGACGGCACTGCAGTCGTGCGTTTTCCGGCATTCATGAATTGGAGCAGCGCCATTTGTGCTGTTGCGTCCTGCATGGCTACCCGGTCGGGCGCAAAATCGACGTAAGATTTCCCCCGCCCGAAAGGCTCAACCTTCTCCGGTTCATACAAATGGGCGTAAAGGATTTTTTCAGCATAACTGAGCGGACGGTCCAAAACTTTCCGTGCTTTGGCTACCCTTTCCGGGAAGCCTGAATATACCTTCTGAATAAGGCTTAAATCAAACATGATATTTAGTTTTTTATATGTTTTTTAAAAAAATAGCATTACCTGTTACAACATCGCAGCAGATAAAATGTTGATCCAAAAATAGACGGTTTAAAAATCGAATCTAAATATATGGATAAATATATTTAAACTGAAACTATATTAAAATATTTTCGTAGTAAATTCCCTCCATTGACTGAAATTTAGAGAGATAAGTTTTTTGAATTATTTGGTTTTATGTTCTAATTTTAGTTGTACCCTAAACGGCAACTACTTACGGGGAAAAAGGATAACCGCTTACGGTGAATTTGTTGTTAAGATATGGCCAAAAGGCTAAAATACGCAGACAAACCACTATTTTTACTCCGTAAGGGTACATATTAATATAGTATAAAACAGATATGATTAATTTTCATTCATTTCATATCCCGGTAATGGGATTGGGCTACACCATCGATTCACCTGTAAAAGTGGCCCACTACGGCATTTCATCAGTAGTTGCACTGGCCAATGATTCGCTGATTGAAAAAATGCGGGAGTTTTACTGTTCGAAATTTGACCTGCCGTACCAGCCTATATCAACGCGCGAAATGGATTACCGTTGTTTGAGGATCAGGGAATACCTGAACGTACTCGACGAAATCGTCCAAAGAAAGTTCGAGACAGTAAAAAGGTCTGCTTTGGAAAAGGGCGCAGAACTGGAGAAATTCATTGATCTATTGCCCGAAGTTTCAGAAATAAAAAAGAGTTTCCATAAATTAACCCATGCCCATTATGATGTCAACAAGGTCTGGCAATGGGCAAAGGATAACCTGGTACCCGGCAGTATTGACGTCAACATTATGACGAAACTCGATAAAGAGAACTTTTACAAGGGAGAAAAGCTTCCTATGGAATACAATGATGCCCATGCCGCCCTGAGGGGGTTTGCTACCAGCAATCTGACGTCATCACTGGTGCTTTCGGCCGGTATGAACCCATATCTTTACAGCTATCTGGAGCAGTTCCCGGATTTCTTCCCCGGTCAGGATGGACAGATGAAGAAGAAGATTATCCTAAAGGTAAGTGATTACCGGTCGGCGTTTATTCAGGGAAAGATGCTGGCAAAAAAGGGTTTGTGGGTTTCTGAATACAGGGTTGAGTCGGGGTTGAACTGCGGCGGGCATGCCTTTGCCACCGATGGCTACCTGATGGGGCCTGTACTGGAGGAGTTTAAGGTCAACCGGCAGGTATTGACGGACACCATTTTTGAAATTTATTCTCAAGCTTTGAAGGATAAGGGAATTAATGGTCCTGCAACTCCCTATGAAATGAAAATTACCGCCCAGGGTGGGGTAGGCACAGCCGAGGAACAACGGATGCTGCTTGAACATTATGAAGTCGATTCTGTGGGTTGGGGAACGCCGTTTTTGCTTGTACCCGAGGCTGCCACGGTGGATGAGGATACCATGCACTTGCTGGCCGGTGCCGGAGAGGATGATTTTTACCTGAGCAACGTTTCCCCGATTGGAATACCATTTAACAGTGTACGCAACAACACCAAGGATATTGAAAAAATGGAGCGTGTCAGGGCGGGCAAGCCGGGAAGTCCGTGTACCCTGCAGCACTTGAAATTGTTCAGGGACAATGAAGGGAACGCGATTTGCACTGCATCGCGGGAGTATCAGCGGTATAAGCTTGCCGAAGTGGAAGCAGAAATTACCGATCCGGTAGTTTTAACAAAAGTGAAACAAAACATATACGATAAGGTATGTCTGTGTGTCGGACTGGCGACCTCCGCGAAAATGGCACATGGCATCGATACCAAAGCAGAAGGTACTGCCGTAGCAATTTGTCCGGGGCCTAATATGGCATGGTTCGATAAAATTGTCTCCCTGAAAGAGATGGTCGGACATATTTATGGAAGGGACAATGTCATTACACGTACCGGCAGGCCACATATGTTTATACATGAATTGAAAATGTATATCGATTACCTCAAGAATAAAATTGCCGAAACCGGACAGCCGGTAAACGCAAGGGGAGCAGCGCAGCTGAAGACTTTTAAAAATAATTTACTCTCCGGGATTGAGTATTACAGCCATTTATTTTCCAATCTGAAAGATAAGTTTCATGATAGTATCGATCAGACATTGCATCATTTGGAAACCTATAAAGCCGAAGTGCAGAGAATTGAGTTGTAAATGTGAATTAACTTTTTTTGGTTACTTTTGATTCTATGTTTAATCTTAACCTTAAAAATATCTTATTGAGGTATGTTAGATAAGAAAATAATAGATCAGATTACGGAAAGCTTAAAATCGTTTGAGCCCGAAAAGGTAATTCTTTTCGGAAGCCAGGCATCAGGATTAGCGAGTCCTGATAGTGATATAGATCTGTTTATAATCAAAAATGTACCACCAGATGAGGTCAGAAATTTAAGAATAAAGATAAAACTGGTTTTGTATTCTAATCTGAAGAATTTTAAATCAGGTATTGATATCATTTTAGATAGTGAAGAAAGGGTATTGAGCAGAATTGCGATGGGTGATTTATTTTATAAGGAAATTTTTCAAAAAGGAAAAGTTATTTATGCCTAATAGAAGCTATGCTTTAGAATGGCTTGAAATGGCCAGGAGAAACCTCGAAACGGCTCAGCTTTTATTCGATGTAAATCATTATACGGATGTTATTGCCCTAGACATTCAACAAACGATTGAGAAAACATTTAAAGCACTATATGCTTTTTATGGAGTTAATATTCCCAGAACACATGTGCTTGAAACATTATACCCGTTTGTTATCAGTAAGTTAGAGTTAGAAGAAGTAAGCCTTGAGACAATCATTACAATTTCTGATTATTATCAAACAGACAGATATCCTGGACCACGTTATTATTTGCCGTCCCGATTGGAAATTAATGATGCGCTTGTTTTAGCCACGTATATTTATGGAATAGTTTCAAATCATATAAGTTCTTCCTGATTAAAAAAACACTGAATAAAAACTAAATTATCGAATGTAATTCACCCATTATTAAGGCGTTATTTTTATTTGGCAGACAATAAAAAGATTTTTCTTTAAGAAAATGAAAATATTCCCGTTTTAATGTCCACAAAAGTTTGAATCGGTTCTTTATAAGAATGAATAATTGATTCAATGGATAATAGATTTTTAGAATATACTTTAGATGAACTTTTAGATAACCAGGATTTTATTGGTTATGTCGTTCATGGTTCAAACAAAGCGGGCTGGGAGCGTTTAATCAAATCTTCTCCCGAATTCAGGACAAAAGCTCATCAAGCCCAAAAGGTCATTGAATTGCTTCGCGATTCAACGGAAGGCCTCTCTGAAACAGAAATTCTTGAATTATGGAAGAATATTGAGCGCTTTGACAGCATGATGCTTCAAAGGGAAAAATCAAAATTCATTTCCGGGCTTCTCCGCTATGCTGCACTTCTTATTTTACTGTTAGGCTTTGGGGGGTTGACCTGGTGGTATCTGTCGCCCGGCAGAGAAGCCGTGGATTTTAAGTTTTCCGATGAAACAGTAACAACGATTGAAGGTGATACCCGACTTATTCTTCATAGCGGTGAGCAATTTTCCCTGATGGAGGATAATTCAACTATCAGGGTCAGGGAAGATGGTGAAATTGAAATTAATGAGGAACAGGTTGTCAACGGGAAGAATGCAGATCTAAAAGGGCAGGTGGCCATAAATGAGGTAGTTGTACCTTTTGGGAAAAAATCTCAGCTAACTCTTTCGGACGGGACCAGGGTATGGCTCAATGCCGGTAGTAGAATGGCTTTTCCAGCTGAATTTCATGGAAAACGCAGAGAGGTTTTCATCAAGGGTGAGGCCTATTTTGAAGTAAAATCGTCAACTGATATACCGTTTTTTGTTCACTCCGGTGAAATTAGTGTTAAAGTCCTGGGCACACGTTTCAATATCTCTGCCTATCCATCAGATGAGGCTGTTCAAACTGTTCTTCTGGAGGGGAAAGTATTATTAACCGATAATACAGCAGGAATTTTCTCTAAAAGGGAGACTATTCTTGAACCCAACCAGATAGCCTCCTTTGAAAAGGGTGACAGACATTTCTCCGTTAATCCTGTTGAGGATGCGGGAGCATATATAGCCTGGACATCGGGGTGGTTTAGTTTTTCCCAGGAGATGCTGTCAGATGTTCTTAAAAAGCTGGAAAGGTATTATAATGTTGAATTTGTATGTGAAAGTGAAATACTTTCTACAGGCCTGATCTCAGGTAAGCTTGATCTTAAGGAATCACTCGAACAGGTAATGATGGTTCTCGGTGATGTTGCCGGTGTTGAATACCGGTTGCATGAAAATAGAATCACATTAACAAAATCAGTCAGTAAGATGCCGGTGAAAAAATAAAAAAAGAGAACCGGACGGTCTGCCAACCACCAGTTCTCCATCAGTAAATAAATTGTATAATTTAAAACTAGTCAAAAGTATGAAAAAAAAAGTAAACGGGAGATACTCTCCCCGTGAGGGTATTGCCAAATTATTGTTGATGATGAAACTACTGACCATTTTTTTCCTGGTTGCCTTTACGGCGACGTCTGCGAATAGTTATTCCCAGGTAACCCGATTCAATCTCAGAATGACCGATGTCTCTGTCAGGGAGGTATTTGGGCAGATAGAAGAGGCAAGTGAATTCATCCTGTTGTATAATGAAAAATCGGTAGACCTGAATAGAA
>CAYMXK010000007.1:28820-30984 GCA_964393915.1 uncultured Prolixibacteraceae bacterium | reverse complement strand
AGAACCTGACCATGCAGCAGTTGAATACCCTGGAAGAGGCCGATAAAGCCTACTGGACCTATATTTCGGTATCGGAAAATGTTTGGCTGGCCCGACAGTCCGTGATCATGCTGGAAGAAATTGTTCAAAAGGCCAGGAATGCCCATGAGGTGGGCATGGCCAACCGGAATGACCTGCTGAAAGCACAGGTGGAATACAATAGTGCGCGGCTCGACCTTCAGAAGGCACAAAACGGACTGGAGCTCAGTCGCATGGAGCTATGTCGTGTTACCGGACTCCCGTTCGATACAGGAATAACTGCACTGGATACCATTATTCCGGTCAATATTTCTTCTGAGAGGATACCGGGCAATGAACAGGTGGAGCAAAGGCCCGAGTACCGACTGATGCAAAAAAGCATCACCCTGCAGGAACAAAACATAAGGCTTGTCAAAGCCGATTTTATGCCGGTGGCCGGGATTCAGGCCGGTTACAACCACATCGGAGGAATCGGGTTCAGCGGCACCGACTTTTCGAATACCAGTTTGAATGTGCTGGCTTCGGTAAAAATTCCGCTCTTCCACTGGGGAGAGGGGGTGAAGAAGGTCAATGCCGCTAAAATCGACAAGGAGATTTCGCTGCTCGAAATGGAAAAGAACAGGCAACTGCTGCAACTTGAAATGGAACAGGCACGGCTGAACCTTCAACTGGCAGGGGAGCGCATCAGAATGAACGAGGAAGCACTTGAACAAGCTGAGGAAAACCTGAGGGTTGCCCGCGATAATTACGAAGTGGGCATGGAAACCGTTACCGGGTACCTGCTGGCACTAAATCAGTGGCAGCAGGCCCGGAGCGAACTCATCGATTCGAAAACCGGTTTCAAAATAAAGGAAACAGCGTGGTTAAAAGTAACCGGAAGGTTAAAATAAATAAAATCATTACGGTAAATTTGCAGAAAGTGCCACATATCAGACAGAGAATGAACAACGACCTCATTTTTATCAGCCGGTTATCTTCCTACAAAGGCAGGTCTGTCCTGTTACGGATTGGAATGGTGAGCGCCGTTGCACTCGCTTTCATGCTCTTTGCCGACTACCTGGCCACCGAAGATGGCGTTGTAATTCCCGTCAGCCAGTATATACAGGTAATCATTGTTTTTAATATTCTTTCGGAGGTTAACGTTCTCCTTGATAATGTGTTCGAACGCTTTATTCCCATTCCGTCGCGGATCGGGCTGAAGGTGTTGCTGCATATTATCGTGAGCCTGGTTATCGGGTTTCTGGCCCTTTTCTATTTCGAGACCAATATAAATAACGTAGAAGTGTTGCACCAACCGGTTACCTGGCTGATGCTTGCATTTGGATTGATTTTCGTTTTCACCCTTATCGTGGTATCACTCAGTCTGCGGTTTGTGGCCAAATGGATTGCCACGCAGCGGGAAGTGGAGGAGCTCAGAGAGCTGCAGATGAAGAACGATTACAACGCCTTACAGGACCAGTTGAACCCGCATTTCCTGTTTAACAATCTCAGCGTGTTGAAATCGATGATCCGATATGATACCGATGCGGCGGTTGCTTTTACGCAAAACTTCACCGATACCTACCGGTATGTTCTTCAGAGCCGCGACCGAAAGACAGTGAGTCTGGCCGAAGAGCTGGAATTTATCCGGTCGTATGCCGGGCTTCACGCGCAGCGCATGGGTGAAGCGCTGAAGGTGGATTACGCGATTGATCCGTCACTTGAATCCAGCCTCCTGCCACCGCTCTCGCTCCAATTGCTAATGGAAAATGCCATCAAACATAATATTGCATCGAAAGAAGAACCTTTGGAAATCAGGATTTACACCTCCGGTGCATCCATTTCCGTTGAAAATAATCTTCAGCCAAAGGATAGTGGCTATTCCACATCAAAGGGACTGAAGAACCTGATGGCGCGTTATGAATTCCTGACCGGCAGAAAAGTGACGGTTACCCAAACCGGTAAGGTTTTTAAAGTTGAATTGCCCTTGTTATAAATGTGCAGAAATGAAAGTGCTGATTATTGAAGACGAACAGCCCAATGCCCGGATGCTGGCTGAAATGTTGCAAATCCTGCGGCCAGGATGGGGCGTTTCCGGAATCATGGAAACTGTGAAGCAAAGCGTGGCATGGCTTCAGAAAAACCCACATCCCGACCTTATCCTGAT
>CAYMXK010000007.1:0-28720 GCA_964393915.1 uncultured Prolixibacteraceae bacterium | reverse complement strand
TATCGCGTTTCGAGGATTATTTTGGCAGCAAGCTGATCGTTAAACTTAAAAGTCCTGTCAACGATAAGGTTACGGTCAGCAGGCTAAAGGCGTCGGCCTTTAAGGTGTGGGTGGGGAAATAAACCGGGCTTCGGCTTCGCTCAGCCACCAGGCTTCGGCTTGCTTCGACTTGCTTCGACTTCGCTCAGCAACCGCGCTCAGCAACCAGGCTTCGGCTACGCTCAGCCACCGCGCTCAGTCACAGGGCTTCGGCTTGCTTCGACTTGCTTCGACTACGCTCAGCAACCATCGCTCAGCAACCGCACTCAGCAACCGCGCTCAGCCACCGGGCTCAGCTTTTTCAGAATGCTTTCTTCTTCTCCTCAGCCACAATCCGATTAATAAATAGAATGTAGTGGGGATTATCCCGCAAATGGGGGAAATAAAAATCTCCATCCCACTTGCTATGCTGATATGACCATCGATGACCAAAGGGTTAATAAGCGAATCTTCAACAGCATGCATCAATACCACAGGCCAGATAGAATTGGTCAGGCGGAAAATTTCAACAAACATCACAGTCCAAACTACCATGGTAAAGGTCCCCACCAAAAAGAAAACCATCCGGCTTGCCGGTAGAACAGAGGTTATGACAGATTCAGGAAGAAACTCCAGGTAATAGGGCATATGCCAAACCGACCAGATCAATCCCACCATCAGGTACAATGAAAAGTCACCAGGATTTAGCTTTATAAGTTTTGTTGTAAGATAACCCCTCCAGACTGACTCTTCAAAAATGTTCTTGAACAAACCAAAAATCATCAGGCCAAAAAAGACCTGGGAAAAATCAGCAATATTGAACGCAGACAGATCAATCCACCCTGAAATCCATCCAATAACCAATACAAAACCAGTGACAACGGGAAAAATAATAAACGACAAACCGTACCAGATTGCATTGCTCTTCAGTCCGGGTCTCAGGGCTGCGTCCTTCCAGCCATCGCCTGCGAATGTTCTAAGCACAATGACCATCAGAAGCGGCAGCACCAGCCAGATGCCCATCCCCAGGCTATCTCCTTCAGGTTGTTCGGGAATCAGTTTGTCGGTCAGAACTCCTAACCAGCCACTAAGGACTGCAATTGCGGTAAATATTACCAGATTGCGAATTTGTTTTCTCCTGTTCATAGTTAGTATCCCTCTACTTTTCTCAAATCATTACTGAGGTCTTCCTTCAGGTTGGATTCCAGAAAGCTTCCCTCTCCAGGCAGCATCACCTTGATCTGATTAACCTGGTCGAGGCGAAGTACACCTTCTTCGATTTCCACCTGAAGTATATGTCCACCGAATGTTTTAATGTTCCAATACCAAAATCCCCCGATCCGGAAAGATCTGCAAGGGAGATCGTCCCGTCGTAATTGCCTGTCATCAGGGCGTCAATGGTCGACATCTGTACAATAACCTGATCCCCCTCCCGGCTGTTTTTCCGGATAAAAATGATCAGGCCTGTTACCATGGCTATGAGAAGCAGGATGATAAAATTCCTGACCATGTTGGCGTGGTGTGCTTTCATTTGAACAATATTTGATTTCCATTGATTGTTAGTCGCTTCGAAAATAGTAAATATTGATGGTTTCAAAAAACAGATAAAATCAAGCAAAAAACCCCTCGACCCAAACATAAGCGATAATTGATTATTTTTACCACAAGCATAATCAAGATGACAAATCCATCCCGACCTTCGAAAAGATTCAGGTTTCTGAGGCCCGGCCCCGGGGCTTTGGTAACGGCTGCTTTTATCGGCCCGGGGACGATTACGACCTGCTCAATGGCCGGAGCCCGGTTTGGGTATGCATTGCTATGGGGCCTTCTTTTTTCCGTGATTGCCACGGTTGTGCTTCAGGAGATGTCGGCCAGACTGGGTATCATTTCAAAACAAGGGTTGGGGGAAGCCCTGCGGAGCCATTTCACCTCCCGGGTGGCAAGGATTTTTACGTTCATCCTGGTTATTTCAGCCATTGTCATTGGGAATGCAGCTTTTCAGACCGGCAATATAATGGGTGCCTCCATGGGACTTGAATCGGTCACCGGATTAGGAAATGGACATTTCAGTTTATGGGTCCTTGCCACCAGCCTGGTTTCTTTTTTCCTTTTATTTGTGGGGAGTTACAAACTTATTGAAAGGGTTTTGGTTGCCCTTGTTATCCTGATGAGCCTCACTTTTCTGGCCACAGCCATCCTTATCGCTCCCGAATTAAGCCGGATTATGCAGGGAATGTTCATTCCGCGTATGCCCGAAGGGTCATTGCTTACCCTGGTAGGCCTGATTGGCACAACCGTAGTACCGTATAACCTGTTCCTGCACGCATCGGTGGTGCAGGAACGCTGGTCAGACGCCCGGCAGCTGCCTGAGGCAAGAATGGACATTTCGGTGTCAGTTGTTCTGGGCGGGTTGATTTCCATGTCTATCGTGATTACCTCTGCATTTGCCTTCTTTGGCACCGGGCAAACCCTCGTAAATGTAGCTGACCTCGGACTCCAGCTTGATCCGCTGCTTGGAAAATGGGCCAGGTATTTCGTTGGGGTGGGGTTTTTTGCCGCCGGAATATCATCTACCATGACTGCACCGCTCGCCGCTGCCTATGCCACACAAGGTACCCTGGGTTGGAAGAAAGACCTGAAATCGTGGAAGTTCAGAATGGTCTGGATGGCCATTCTTTTCATTGGGACACTGTTTGCCCTGCTGGGCTTCCGTCCCATCGAAGCGATTGTCTTCGCTCAGGCAGCCAACGGAATCCTGCTCCCGGTGATTGCCATTTACCTGGTTACAGTTGTAAACAGCAAAAAAGTGATGGGGCAATACGTGAACAGCCGGATCTCAAACATGGTCGGGATCCTGGTGGTAATGGTTGCCTTTGGACTGGGAGTACGAAGTATTTTAAGTGCTTTCGGATTAATTTAAAACAGATTTTATGCATATCGACCTGAACTGCGACCTTGGAGAAAATGCCGGACCCGGCCCTGAAGGCGGGGATGAACGGGTAATGCCCTGGATAACCTCAGCCAATATTGCCTGTGGTTTCCATGCCGGCGATCCGGTCACCATGCTGAAGAGTGTCAGTCTGGCCCTGAAACACGGCGTCGGGATCGGTGCCCATCCCGGTTTCCCCGACCTTGAAAATTTCGGACGCAGGGATATGGATATGGATGACGATACTCTCAGGGCGATCATCCTTTACCAGGTGGGTGCACTTAAAAGCTTGACGGAAGCGCAGGGCGGAAGGCTCAGGCATGTCAAGCCGCACGGTGCACTCTACAATATGGCAGCCGTTAACAGGAAAATGGCCGAAGTGATTGCGCTGGCCGTCAGGGACACAGATCCGTCATTGATCCTGTTCGGGTTATCCGGTTCAGCACTGCAGGCGGCAGCCCAGAAATTTTGTATAGCTTTTGCCTCAGAGGTATTTGCCGACCGTGCCTATAACGACGATGGCACGCTGGTTTCAAGGAATCTGCCGGGGGCTGTGATACATGATACACAGAAGCTTACCGCAAGAGCCATCCGGATGGTGAAGGAAAAACAGGTGGAAACACTGTCCGGCAAAATAATACCGGTGACTGCAGATACCATCTGCATCCATGGGGACAATGTAATGGCGGCAGAGTTTGCCCGGAGCCTGGTGCTTGCTTTCCGGGAGGCAGGAATTGTGACTAAAACATTTTGAGAATGGCAGAAACCCTTACCTATATCCCATCAGGAGATGCAGCTTTTATCCTCAAGGCAGGAGATAAGATATCAATCACAGTTAATCAGGTGATAAGGAAACTGCTTGTCAGGATAGAAGAGGAGAAAATCCCTGGAATAAGTGAACTGATACCTTCTTATAATGAATTAATGATCATCTATGATCCCTGCATTACCGGCTATCGTGACCTGCTGGCCAGGCTTCATTCGCTCGAACACGATGCTGAAACCGCCACCCTTCCGGAATCGGAAACCATTGAAGTCCCGGTTTTATATGGAGGGGAGTCCGGCCCTGACCTGGCAGAGGTGGCAGAAGCCAACCGGCTTTCCGAAGAGGAGGTGATCCGCATTCACAGTGCGGGGCATTATCTGATTTACATGCTCGGGTTTACCCCGGGATTCTGTTACCTGGGAGGGATGGATGAACGGATTGCCACACCCAGAAAGGCATCTCCCCGCCTGAAGATACCTGCCGGTGCCGTTGGAATCGCCGGTAATCAAACCGGAATTTACCCCATCGAAAGTCCGGGCGGATGGCAACTGATAGGAAGAACGCCCCTCCGATTGTTCGATCCGCAGCAGCAACCTGAATTCCTTTTCAAACCGGGCGACCTGATCCGGTTTTGCCCGGTAGACCGGGAAACATACGACCGGATTACCGAGGAGATCAGCAGGGGCGTTTATGTACTAAAAAAACAGAAAAACCAGAGAGAATGGCATCAATAATCATTCGTTCACCGGGAATGCTGACCACCGTCCAGGATGGCGGTCGCTATGGATATCAGCGTTTTGGCATGCCGGTGTCGGGAGCTATGGATACCTGGTCGTACCAGGTAGCCAATATCCTGGTGGGAAATCCACCGGATGCTGCCTGTCTGGAAACAACCCTCACCGGGCCCGCCATCCAATTTACGGATGCTGCCTTAATTGCAGTCTGTGGTGCAGACATGTATCCCAGCCTGAATGACAGGCCCATCCCTATGTGGGAGACCATCCCGGTTGAGAAGGACGACATCCTGGCCTTTTCCGGACTGAAACATGGCTGCAGGTCCTACATTGCCATATCCGGAGGAATTGATGTGCCGTTGGTCATGGGGAGCAGATCCACCTACCTGAGGGGCGGCATGGGTGGCTTCCTGGGCAAGCCGCTGAAGCAGGGAGATGATGTACCTGTGGGCGAGAAACCTGCAGGAAAGATCCGGATCAGGGAGCTGCCGGAGGAAGAACGGCCGATATACTTTTCGCACCAGACGGTTCGCATTATTCCTGGTCCGGAAGTAAAAAGGTTTGGATTCGATGGAATAAGGAATTTCCTGACCAACAGGTACCTGGTCAGTGCCTACAGCGACCGGATGGGTTACCGGCTGGAAGGACCTGCCATTCCGGCGGAATCGGGAAATTATGATATTGTTTCGGCGGGGATCTCCGCAGGGACCATCCAGGTTACCGGAAACGGTCTGCCTGTTATCCTGATGGCCGACAGGCAGACAACTGGAGGGTATGCCCGCATCGCGAATGTAATATCCGTGGATTTGCCACTGGTTGCCCAGATGAAACCGGGTGACACACTTAACTTCAGGGAAGTATCTCTCGATGCTGCCCAAAAGCTGTGGATGGAAAGCCAAAAAAACCTTGAAGCACTTGCCATGTACTTATAATTTCTGTAGCGTGATTTTTCTTCGCCCTCAGTTTGCTGACAGAATAATCATTACCGTTTCTCTCCAAAATTCCGTAAATTTGATAAGATATTCATTTACACCAAAATTTCAACTAAAAAACTTGCCGTATGAATACACTTATCACTTCTTCAACGATTGTTGTGCTCCTTTCTTTGATGTTTAGCGGAGTGCAGGCACAGCACCAGACAGCCGCAGATAAGGCTCCCAGGATTCAACCGCTGCCCATGAGCCAGATGCAGGAAAGCTGGCTTAAAACATTGGAAAAACTTCCGGGTGCCGGACTGAAAGGGTTGTATTCCCCTGTTAATGTGTTCGGTACGCTGCAGCATAATCCGGAAACCTATGGGGCTTTTCTCGAGTACTGGGTTACCTCGAAACTTGAAATGGGCCTGACTCCCCGGGAACAGGAGCTCGTCATCCTGCGGATGGGATACCATTACAAATGCAATTATGTATGGAAGCACCATGTCCCGGTAGGCAAGGAGTTCGGCATCACCGATGCTGAACTGGTTGCGGTGAAAACCACACCTCTGCCGGCTTTATTTTCCCAACGTGAATCTGCCTTGCTCCATCTTACAGATGAAATGGTGGAAAGCCGGAATGTCAGCGATGAAACATGGAACAAATGGAGCAAGGAACTGAAGGATTCAGAAAAGATCGACCTGATTTCTCTGGTCTCGCAATATGTATTTTTTGCGTTGCTCAACAATGTGATCCAGGTAGAGGTTGAACAACCCCTTGTTGCGATTCCTGGATTATAGCATTTGTTTATTATGCTCGTTGAAATCACTTTCTTCGCTGGTGTTTATGTTTCAAATGGCTTAGCCTGAAAAATAATAAAAGTGGATTTGCACCCCTTCCTGGTGGCGTCAAGTCATCGGTGGTGATTGCACTAATGGTCGCTCAGGTCGATTATGGAGAAACAAGCCCTCCAATCATTGCCTTCAGGCCAGTTAGTAGCAATCTGTAAATGCTTTATTTACAGAGGCAGCCCATTCACCATTCGCATTAATTGTGTAATGATACAATATGTGAATCTTAAAAACAGGAATACCGTCGAGCCATGCTGTCGCATTAATGACACTAGTGAGATTGTTCGCATTCCCATCCTTAAAAGGTCCGCCGTTCATGTTGGTAACCTGACTTATCGAATAAATGTTGCCGGTAGTTTCTCCTTCAAGTAGTCCTGAAACCTTCACCTGTACCTTGTTTTTCCAGACAATGGTGCTTACTTCAAATTCGCCGGATACAAACTCTTCAACGCATGGCATATTGATTCCCTCGACTGGAATTATCTCACGGGTAACTGTTTTTGGTGATTGAGCCGGGCTATTTAGTGAGAGTGAGCCCATCAGAAAAATAACAAAAAATAGTTTCAGCGTTTTCATATAAGTTAATGTATAGGTTTAAGAGAACAATTTATGAAATTTATGATTATTAAGGGACAAAAATTATGGGGAAATTGTAAGTGAGTAAATGATTTTATCGACAACAGGTGTGATTGCTGATATTATTTCGTATTAAGTCGATAAATATTCTTGGAACACTCATTTTTTTGAATGAAGATTGAATGTATTTGTATGGTTGAATGAAATTTGAATGCATTTCAGGGCATTTATTTCTGTGGAGAGTGCTTGTGATTGATTGAGGGCTTAGATCATTGATCTCAGCCCTTTAGTGATCCCGACGGGACAAAACTCGAACCATTTAATAGCAGAATTAAAGCTTTTAGCAGAGTTTGTTGCTTTTGATTTTGTTCTTGGCGAATAGTCTTTTGACTTTACACGGGGTGACATTGGAAACAAAATGGAGGTTAATTGCTTTAAGGTTGTTTGATATTTTCAAATTTACATGAATTAATATATAAACAAAAATGTTTATATTTGTGAACCTTATTATCATGAGCAGCATAGAAGAAAATATCGCATTACTTAGGGGGATACATCCGGGAATTATTCTTGAAAGGGAATTGAAAAGGATAAAACTTTCCAAAAGACGTATTGCTTTGGCGATTGGTGAATACCCTCAACTTTTGGGAGATATTACTAAAGGGAAACGTCGCATAAATCCTGCACTATCAATAAGACTTGGTGATGCTTTAGGAATTGACGAAAGTTTCTTTTCTGTTTTACAAGCCTATTACGATATCGAGCAACAAAAGAAAAAACAAGCCCTGAATAAACGGCCCAATTTAAAACTTTTGCGACCTGTTTTATTTTGGGATACAGATATTAATTCGATTAATTGGGAAAAGAGCAAAGCCAGTGTAATAAGGCGAATATTCGAGCGGGGCAATGACCAGGAGATTCTGGAAATAGTTCGTTTTTACAGTAAAAGGGAAGTTCAAACTATCTTAGCTCAGATCTCAAATCCTTCTGCGGTTATAGAAAAAAATACGGAGAAATATCTACAATGAGGAAATGATCAGCCAATTAAAATACAACACAATTAAACCTCAGCTGCGAAATATTTTATCATGGTTGATGGCTGAGAAAATTTTCGATCCTTTCCGGCTGGTTGGAGGAACTGCATTAAGTCTGCAATTAGGACATCGCGAATCCTTTGATATTGATTTGTTTTCCGATACTCCTTATGGCAAAATAAATTTTGATACAATTGACAGACATTTAAAAGATAATTTTGAATACGTTGATTCACCTGATGTTCCGGTTGCAATGGGCAAATCCTATTATGTAGGTAATTCTGCTGAAGATTGTATTAAGCTTGATTTATTTTATACCGATCATTTCATGCAACCTGCTTTAAAGATTGACAAAATTAGATTAGCAACTCTCGCCGAGATAACGGCAATGAAAATCGATGTAATTAGTCGTGTAGCGCGGAAAAAGGACTTTTGGGATTTACACGAGTTATTAGACAACTATTCAATTCCGGAAATGATTCGGTTGCATGAAGAGCGTTATCCGTACACGCACGATACTCATGAAATACTCAGAAACTTTACCAATTTTGAAATTGCTGATAATGATTTCGAGCCTATTTGTTTTAAAGGAAAATATTGGGAGCTCATTAAGCTGGATTTTGTTGAAGCAATTGATAAGTTAAGCAACGAACAATCCTAGTGTAAATTAGCATTTTGTGATTTTGAGGAGCTAATTGAACTTGCAATTTTAAAAAAGGTGGGGAAGAGTAAAAGAACTTATTATATCCTCAAAGGCAGATAAATGTCAGATAAAATTGAAGGATATCCGATAAATATCTGAATTAACGAGAGCATCCATACAATGTTGTTTCTAAAATTAATCCTTTTGGGACTAGAATCGTTAATTGTTTGTTTTTCAGTGTTTTAGGTGTTTCTAAAACCTTTGGAATATTCATATCGAACACAAAAAAAGCCCCGTAATAACCGTGATTACGAGGCTTTTGTAAATTAAGGTGATCCCGGAGAGACTCGAACCCCCAACCTTCTGATCCGTAGTCAGATGCTCTATCCATTAAGCTACGGGACCGTTGCTAAAAGCGGTGCAAATATAGTGCTTTTATCCTTTTTTCTCAATGTCGGGAAATAATTTTATTCATATTTTGCCATTTTGTCCTCAATGGTAACATCACGGGTAAAATCCGACTGTATCTTGATATTGGTAAGCATCCGCAGCGTACCCGACCGCTCGCAGACTTCATGTATCCGTGAAATAAGCGTTAAGGCTTCGATAAGGGTGCATTCAACCACCGTCTCGAAGGGGCAAACCCGGTATTTATACCCTGATGATGCAATTACGCCTATCGCTTCATCTACCATTTGATAACTAATGCCACTTTCCGTTTCGGGCAACACCTGGATGGCCACGTTAACCCATCTCTTCGTCGTAGAATCCGGCATCCTTTTGATGTTTAAGCAGTTCGACAATTTCCAGGGGATTTAACTTCTTGACATTGGTGATTACCATGTCGTCTTTTAAAAAGTCACCATACTGGTTGCATTCATCTATCACCCCCTGAAATAAATCCTTGAGCGGCGAAGTGATCGGAAGGATAACCATGGCTGTGGTATAGTCAATGAGGCTCATCAACTCTTCCAGCTCCCCTTCACCTTTTTTAAGTGCATACTCCAGTTCATCATGCAGGAGCTTTTTTTGCATTGGGTTGAGCTCACCATCGGCCTTGTTCAGAAATACTATAAAATAGCGCAGCTTCTGTCCCTTGCCCCCCAGCCCCGTAGATATAAATACCTGCTGTTCGTCGAGAAGTGAACTCTGGAGCAGCATCCGGCTCTCCTGTAAAGCCAGAATGGCCCAGTCCTTCAACGCTGCATCAGGGGTCTTGAGGTATCGTTCAATGATCCTGAAATCTTCCACTTCGGTGCTTGACGCCAACGCTGAGAGTATCTTCTTCTTGACAAGTATCTCCACCTCTGGATTGAAAAGCTTCTCTTTTTGTTTCAAAAACCGGCCAATGCTCTTTCCTTCCCTGAACTTCCTTACAAACTTAAAATACTCTGACTGCAACTGAACATCGATCTGCTCTTCCAGAACATTAAAATTATCAGGAATACCCTTCAGTGCATCCTGGATTTTCTTATACAACAACTCGTCATCCATCCGTTAAGATTTCATATAATACAAAAATAGCGACTTGCGCGGACAAAAAACATTTTTTTCCGATTTTTTAGAAAAGTTTAAAAATCTATCTTTGTAGGCCCTTTTATTTTAATTTATTCTTAATAAATATAGTAACAGTGAAATTAAGCGAGATAAGAAATAACGAAACTGTTGTCATTACGAAAATCCTTGGCCACGGATCCTTCAGGAAAAGGATTGCAGAGATGGGATTCGTAAAGGGAAAACAGGTGAAAGTTATCAAGAATGCTCCTTTTAACGGTCCTGTGGAGTATAAAATCCTCAATTACAACATTTCCCTGCGCAGGTCGGAGGCTGAACGGATCGAAGTGATCCCTGTCAGCGAATTTGTAATTCCTGATCAGGCTGGTTTTGATGGTGTTATTGACAGGAATGTGGTCAGTAATCCGGGGATTATCCGGGGAAAAACCATCAATGTGGCACTGGTGGGGAACCCGAATTCCGGAAAAACGACGCTCTACAACCATCTTTCCGGTTCGCGCGAAAAAGTGGGTAATTACAGTGGTGTGACCGTCGACATCAAGAAAACCACCTTTCTATCCGGCGGGTATACCTTCCATTTTTACGATTTGCCTGGCACATACAGCCTCACGGCCTATTCGGCTGAGGAGATCTATGTGCGGAAATTTATCTATGAGGAAACCCCCGACATTGTCATCAATGTACTGGATTCTACCAACCTGGAGCGCAATATGTTCCTCACCACCCAGCTGATCGATATGGACCTGAGGGTCGTGGTTGCCCTTAACATGTACGATGAGCTTAGGAAAAGTGATCAGAATCTGAATTACGACAACCTGGGCAGGCTTATGGGAATTCCTTTTGTTCCGACTGTCAGTTCCCGCGGGGAGGGGCTCGATGAACTCCTTCAGAAGGTGATCCAGGTTTATGAAGGTACCGATCAGACTACCAGGCATATACATATCAATTATGGTCCTGAAATTGAGTCGTCCATTGGTGCGATCAGGGAGAAAATCAGGGAAAATAAACCCATCACCGATAAAATATCCAGCCGTTTTCTTGCCCTGAAGCTGCTTGAAAAGGATAAACAGGTGCTTGACCTTATGTCGGATTATCCCAACTTTATGGAGATTGCCGCTGTTACCCACAAGGAGATCAGGCGCATGGAGACGCTCTACAGCGAAGACAGCGAAACCGTAGTCACCGATGCCAAATACGCTTTTATTTCCGGTGCATTAAAAGAGACTTTGCACGAGCCTGCACCTGCTGTGCATAACCTTTCTGACAAGATTGACCGCCTGATGACGCACCCCAAACTCGCGTTGCCTTTGTTTGGACTCATACTTTTTGTGGTCTTTTATGCCACTTTTACCCTGGGTGCTTATCCAATGGAGTGGATTGATACGGGCGTTTCCTGGATCAGCAACGGACTGCGCGCGATAATGCATGAAGGAATGCTAAAAGACCTGCTGATAGACGGTATCATCAGTGGCACGGGGAGTGTCCTGGTTTTTTTGCCGAATATCCTGATTTTGTTTTTCTTTATCTCACTTCTCGAAGGAACGGGCTATATGGCACGTGCCGCGTTTATTATGGACAAAATCATGCACCGCTTCGGATTGCATGGCCGTTCATTTATTCCCATGATTATGGGTTTTGGTTGCAATGTGCCCGCCATCCTGGCTACCCGGACGCTCCGCAACCGTGGCGACCGGTTGCTGACGATGCTGATTGTCCCGTTTATGTCGTGCAGTGCAAGGCTTCCGGTTTACATCCTCATTATTTCGGCTTTTTTTGAAAGTTACCATGCCCTTATCCTGATAGGAATTTATGCTTTTGGGATCATTCTGGCATTTATTACGGCCCAGGTTTTTAACCGGATTCTCTTCCGCAACAAGGAAACTCCTTTTGTAATGGAGTTGCCCACCTATCGCATGCCTACCGCCCGAAACATTATTTTTCACATGTGGGAAAAAACCCATCATTACCTTAAGAAAATCGGAACTGTAATTCTTGTCGGAGTGGTAATCATCTGGGCACTCGAATATTTCCCAAGAACCACCGAGAATTCCGATGCGTTTCAGGCACAGGTTAAATCAGTAGAAAGCCAACAGCTTCCCGCGGATATTACTGAAGAAATGATTGGGGAGATTGAGATTGCCATTGAATCTGACCGGTTGATGAACTCTTATATCGGCCGTCTGGGGAAAGTGATGCAGCCGGTGATGGCTCCCCTGGGCTTCGACTGGAAAATGAGCATCGCCCTGCTGGCCGGATTGCCGGCTAAAGAGATTATCATTGGAACTATGGGCGTTTTGTATCAGTCGGATGTGGATGAATCAACGGTTAATCTTCAGGAGATACTCAAAAATGAGGTGCACGACAGAGGGAAACTGAAAGGCGAAAAAGTGTTCAATACCGCTTCGGCCCTGGCGTTTCTGGTGTTTATACTGATTTATTTTCCTTGTATCGGGGTAGTGGCTACCATTAAAAATGAATCGGGAAGCTGGAAATGGGGATTGTTTTCGGTACTCTACACTACCTCACTGGCCTGGATAATGGCATTTTTTACATATCATCTCTTTTCGCTCTTTGCCTAGCAGGCTCCGTTGCGCAGGTGATATCCGTAAACAGAGATAGCCACATTAAATATTTGACCATATATTTTTGACTTTTATCGTATGATACAGGAAATAATTACGTATCTGATTATTGCCATCGCTGTGGCGGCAGCCCTCTATAAACTGAAAGAAAGAATTCTCAGGAAAAAGGTGAAAGATAAATGCGCGGAGCCAACTACTTTACAATCATCTGGTTGCGGTGGTTGCGGGGCTGATTGCCCGGTGAGGCAAACTTCGTTTAAAGAGAAAAATTAGCTGAATATGTTATAAAAAGAAAAAGGACGGATCAACATCCGCCCTTCTTACTAACTAAACTAACTAAACCAATAAAACTAATCAAACCTAAACCTATGAAACTAAAACCACTACAAAGATAAAGGGTTTAAATATATTTTCAGCACCCGTTTGGACAAAAATAGTGTTTTATAACATTTTTTAATATTTCCTTAATATTGTATTCTTTTTGATTTATTTCTGATATCAATTTGAGTTTATAAAAATATTTCAAAGGTGTGAGGAACTGTTGTATTTTATCAGCCAATTCCTAAACGAATTATAGTCGGCAGATAAAGAAATTGATTTTCTTTCGCCCTCCAAAAAAGCAGCCAGCCTGGCTGGCATAGGGATATGTTCTTGACCTACAATGGATTGCATGGTTCCTGTAAACTTTGCAGGATGGGCGGTTTCAAGAAAAACGCCCGTCTGCCCCGGTTGCAGGAAGTCATGAAGTGCTGCAATACCGCATGCTCCGTGCGGATCGGTGAGGTATCCGGTGTCTGCAAATACTTTTCTGATTACTTCCCGTATTTGGTTATTGTCGTATCTGAACCCTTGCATAACGGATGAGATTTTTTCGTGCGAATTTTCATACAAATCCAGAATTCGCGCAAAATTGCTGGGAGTTCCCACATCCATGGCGTTGGCGATGGTCTCCACCGATGGCCGGGGGCGGTAATCTCCCGATTGCAGGTATTCATAAACTACATCGTTTTCGTTGTTGGCCGAAAGAAACTTTGAAACCGGCAAACCCATTTCACGGGCAAACAACCCCGCCGTAAGATTTCCGAAGTTTCCGCTCGGAACTGCAAATACCAGGTTATTTTCATCGGCCGCACCCATCTCCCTTAAGCGGGCAAAGGCATTGAAGTAATAGAAGGACTGCGGAAGAAAACGTGCGACATTTATGGAATTGGCCGATGTCAGTACCATTTCCCCGTTTAAAGTTTGATCGAGAAACGCGGTTTTTACCAGCGACTGGCAATCGTCGAAGGTGCCGTCAATTTCGATGGCCACAATATTTTGCCCAAGTGTGGTAAACTGTTTTTCCTGGATTTCGCTCACCTTTCCTTTGGGATAAAGTACAAATACCCTTATGCCTTCGACCCCGAGGAATCCGTTGGCAACGGCACTTCCCGTATCTCCCGATGTGGCTACCAGTACGTTCACCATGTTGCTGTTTCCCTGAAGAAAATAACGCAGCAACCGGGCCATAAAGCGTGCTCCCACATCCTTGAAAGCCAGGGTAGGGCCATGAAAGAGTTCAAGCGACCAAATGCCGGGTTCAACTTTCACCAGGGGGCAATCGAACGACAAGGTGTCGTAAACGATCTCCCGGAGATGATCCTGGTCAATGTCTTCACCAAAAAACTTCGTGGCCACATCGCAGGCAATCTCCTGAAATGTGAGCTTGTCAATACCATCGAAATATGTTGGTTCAAAACGGTTAATCCTTTCGGGCATAAACAGCCCGTTGTCGGAGGCAAGTCCCTTGATTACAGCCTCTTTTAATGTGACCGGCTGTACTTTATGGTTGGTGCTGTAATAGAGCATAATACGTTTCCTTTGATGATTTTATTCTGTAATCTGAAGCAATGCTTTCATAAACGCTGGCCCTTTAAGCAATCCATAACTGCCTTGTGCAGAAGCATATTCATCATATGCAATTACTTCATCAGGCTGATTGCCGGGTATGTAAATGATAAAGGGGACCGGTTCGCGGGTATGGGTTTTGGTGCGGCATGGGGTGGGGTGGTCGGGTAAAACAGCAATGGTCACAGGTTCAGTCATTGCTGATGTCTCCTCTATCAGGGTTTTCAAAACCCGGTAGTCGAGGTACTCTATCGTTTTGACCTTCAGCGGTGCATCGCCTTCATGGCCTGCCTCGTCACTTGCCTCGATATGCAGGTAGACCAGATCATGGTCTTTCAAAGCATCAATGGCAGCACGGGTCTTCCCTTCATAGTTGGTATCGTGGAGGCCTGTTGCGCCATCTACCTTTATGACGTCCATCCCGGCAAGCACTCCGATTCCCTGGATCAGGTCAACGGCAGATATTACCGCCGAACGGCCAACGCCCCACAACTCCCTGAAAGTGGGCATCTGTGGGCGGTATCCGGGCGACCAGGGCCAGATGCAACTTGCAGGATCCTTCCCTTCAGCAATTCGTTTCAGGTTAACCGGATGTTCTGAAAGTAAAGACATGGACCTGATGATAAGATAGTTCAGCAGTTTCGCGGTGTTATATGCATCTTCCGTTTCGGGCCTGACCAGCACATTCCGGTAAGGAGATCCCATCACATCATGTGGAGGGGTGCAGTTCAGTGTTTTAATTCCGCCTTTGATCACCAGAAGGTGCCGGTAAGATACCCCGGGATAAAACCTGATTATGTCGTTGCCCAGTTTTTTATCGAGATAGCCGATAAGCTCCGCGGCTTCCCCGCTGGAGATATGGCCGGCAGAATGATTTTTAATCTTCTGATCTTCAATGGTAATAAGGTTGCATCGCAGGGCCAGGTCGCCCGGCTGAAGATCGACGCCCATACTGGCTGCCTCCAGAACACCCCTGCCTTCGAAAACTTTTTCGACATCGTACCCCAGTACCGACATATTGGCTATTTCACTGCCGGGATGCAGGTTGGGTGGAATGGTGTCGAGCAGACCGCTGCAACCCATTGCTGCCAGCCGGTCGATATGCGGAGTGCGGGCCGCCTGCAGGGGAGTTTTTCCTCCAAGGGCGGCAATCGACTCATCGGCCATGCCATCGCCCAAAACTATAATATACTTCATCTTAAAATTAAATATTGGAAACCTTGATAATATCGGCAAAAACTCCTGCGGCTGTAACCGCTGCCCCGGCGCCGTAGCCTTTGATCAGCATCGGAAATTCATTGTACCGTTCTGTACGGTATATAATCAGGTTGTTGCTTCCCTCCAGGTCATAAAAGGGGTGGCTGCTGCCGATCTCCTGCAGCCCTACCTGCGCGTTGTCTTCCTCGAAAGTGGCCACGAACCGCCACTTTTGATGCTTGCTTTCCAGTTCCTTCCGGCGGTTTTCAAAAACTTCGTCCAGTTCTCCGATGCGGTTCCAGAAATCATGAATACTTCCCTTAAAATAGTCATCGGGAATAAAGGAGTTGATCCTGATGTCTTCCTTTTCCATCCGGTAACCCGATTCGCGGGCGAGGATAAGCAATTTGCGGACAACATCCACCCCGCTCAGGTCAATGCGGGGATCGGGTTCTGAGTAGCCAGCCTCCTGTGCCATTCTGATGGCTTTGCTTAAAGGTATATTCTCAGCGATGGTATTGAAAATAAAGTTAAGCGTTCCTGAGAGTACTGCCTCAATGCGCAACACCTTGTCGCCCGAGTTCACCAGGTCGTTGAGTGTGTTGATAATCGGAAGGCCAGCTCCGACGTTGGTCTCAAACAGGAACTTCACTCCCTTCCTTTTGGCGGTTTTTTTCAGTAACATGTAGTTCTCATAGTCAGAGGAGGCTGCTATTTTATTTGCCGTCACCACCGAAATATTGGCGTCGAGTATCGTCCTGTAGGAAGCAGATACTTCGGGAGATGCAGTACAATCCACAAACACGCTGTTGTACATGTTCATATTGATCATCTCTGAAATAAACCCTTCGGTGGATGATGCCAGTGTTGAATTGGCCAGTGCATCCTGGTAGGCAGCAACATCAATGCCATCGCGGTCAAATGCCATCTTTCTTGAATTGGCCATGCCTGCGATTTTTAATCTGAGGTGGTTTTCCTGCAGTAGTCTTTCCTGTTGTCCTGCAACCTGTTTCATCAGGTTGCTCCCTACCAGTCCGGTACCGATAAGGAATACGTTAAGTTCGGCATTTTCGGAAAGGAAAAATGATTCATGCACGACATTCAGTGTCTTTCTCAGGTCTTCGTTGCGAACGACCCATGATATATTGTATTCGGAGGCTCCCTGTGCAATGGCCGAAACGTTGATCCCGTTGCGCCCGATGGTTGTAAAGAGTTTGCCTGCGACACCGGTGGTATGTTTCATGTTTTCGCCCACGATGGCCACGATCGACAAGCCTGTTTCAACAATTACCCTGTTGATTTGCTCCTGCGAAATTTCCCGTTCGAATTCATTCCTGATGGCTTCTTCAGCCTGAACGGACAGATGCTCTTCGATGGCAATACTTATCGTATTTTCGGAAGAGGCCTGCGAGATAAGAATTACATTGATCTTTTCGTGGGCCAGGGCGGTGAACAACCGCATCGAAATCCCGGCAACGCCTACCATTCCGATACCCTGGACCGTAATCAGGGCAATTTTCGAAATGGATGAAATCCCTTTGATAGGCCTTTCCTTGCCGTTTGGGCTGGTGCGCATGATTATCGTCCCGGGGGCTTCGGGCCGCAGGGTATTCTTTATATGCACCTGAATGCCTTTTTTATACACCGGTAAAATGGTCGGCGGATAAATCACCTTTGCCCCGAAGTTGGAGAGCTCCATCGCCTCCGTATAAGAGAGAACCGGAATGGTATATGCTTTACGGATCACTTTGGGGTCTGCGGTCATAAAGCCATCCACATCTGTCCAGATTTCGAGGACAGCGGCATCCAGGGCTGCGGCAATAATGGCCGCGGTATAGTCGGAGCCACCCCTTCCGAGGGTGGTATATTCACCGGCTTTGTTACGCGATATGAATCCCGGGACAACTGCCACTCCCGTAAAATTGCTGAAAGCTTCGCGTATGCGGTCGTTGGTCACATCAAAAATAACGGCAGCCTTTCCAAAATTACCATCAGTTACAATTAAAGTGTCCGAACTTTTCAATTCGACTCCGAAATATTCTGAAACAATTATGGAAGACATGCGCTCTCCGAATCCCAGGAGGCGGTCGAGGGTTTTGGGCGTCAGTTCATTCACCAGGGTTACACCGGTCAAAATCTGTTCGAGTTCAAATAGAAGTGCATTTACCGCCTGTGAAACAGCAGTGGTGTTATCAAAGAGTCCTTCGATTACTTCAGCATGTCGTTGTTTGATGATCTCCAGTTCTTCATGATAAAAGCCTGTCCCTAAGGCTGCCATTTTAGCGGCATTAAGGATCTTATCGGTAATCCCTCCCAAGGCAGAAACAACCACTATGGTGTCTTCTGATTGTGCGGAAACAATATTTTTTACACTTTTAATATTGGCAGCACTGCCAACAGATGTACCTCCAAATTTTAATACCTTCATTTCAGAGAGATTAGTTTTTAATGATTGCGATATACGCGAAAGGCACAAAATTAAAATTGAATGGTTAGCTTCAATCGTTTTGAAAGAAAATATCCGTCATTTTTAACACAATGGTGCACTAATTCAGTCAATTCAAGATTTTTATAACCTATTCAACTACGTTTCAACAAAAAGCCGGATGAGCAAACAGCTTTACTCATCCGGCTTTGCTGCTGAAAAAATGTTATTAATCTGTAGTGGCTGCTGCCGCTACAACTTCCATGATCTTCTTTTCCAGCTCTGCTGCAAGTTCCGGGTTATCTTTGATCAGTTTCCTGACACCATCCCGTCCCTGACCCAGCTTGGTTTCGCCATAACTGAACCATGATCCGCTTTTTTTGATGATGCCGTAGTTTACACCCAGATCGATTATTTCTCCGGTTTTTGAAATTCCTTCACCGTAAAGAATATCGAATTCAGCTTTGCGAAAGGGTGGTGCGATTTTATTTTTGACCACTTTTACCCGCACGTTGTTGCCCATAACCTCTTCTCCATCTTTTATCTGGCCTATCCTTCGGATATCGAGGCGTACGGAGGCATAAAATTTCAGGGCATTTCCACCGGTAGTGGTTTCAGGGTTGCCAAACATTACCCCGATCTTTTCGCGCAACTGGTTGATAAAGATGCAGCAGGTCCGGGTTTTACTGATGTTGGCAGTTAGTTTTCGCAGGGCCTGTGACATCAGCCGGGCCTGGAGCCCCATCTTGGAATCGCCCATGTCGCCTTCAAGTTCTGCTTTTGGAGTCAGCGCAGCTACCGAGTCGATAACCACGATGTCAACCGCTCCTGAACGGATCAGGCTGTCGGTGATTTCCAGTGCCTGTTCTCCATGGTCGGGTTGTGATATAAGCAGCTCATCGGTGTTTACGCCCAGTTTGCGGGCATAATAGGGATCAAATGCGTGCTCAGCGTCAATGAAAGCCGCAATTCCGCCCAGCTTTTGCGTTTCAGCAATCGCATGTATGGCCAGTGTGGTTTTACCTGAAGATTCAGGTCCGTAAATTTCGATGATCCTGCCGCGGGGGAAACCACCTATTCCCAGGGCAATGTCAAGTCCGATAGAACCCGACGAAATAGCAGGCACATCATCAACAGGCTTGTCGCCCATCCTCATAATAGAGCCTTTTCCGAAACTCTTTTCGATTTTCTCGAGGGTTAACTGAAGCGCCTTCAGTTTTTCCTTGTTAACTGCTGATTGGTCTTCTTTGGTCATTTTTGTTTAAGATTTAAATATTGAGTGTTTTGGAAATTTGGGTCGTGTGGTCTTTGGTGTCTACTTTGTCGAATATCTCTTCAATAACACCTGTTTCGTCAATTACGAAAGTGGTTCGAAGCACTCCCATATAGGGCTTTCCATACATTTTTTTCTCGCCCCATGCGCCGTAAGCTTCCAGAATCTTCTTTTCTTCATCAGCGATAAGGTTAAATTTCAGTCCATATTTACCGGCAAATTTCAGATGCGATTTCACGCTGTCCGGACTAACGCCCACCACTTCGAAACCTTTGCTGAGCCATTCCCCGTAATTGTCGTTCAGGTTGCATGATTCAGCCGTGCATCCAGGGGTATCGTCCTTGGGATAAAAATATAGAATCAGTTTTTTACCTGTAAAACTATTGCTGGAAATTGCCTCTCCATGCTGATTGGTTCCTTCGAAATAAGGTGCTTTATCGCCTTTTTTAAGTGTTGTCATGATGTAATTTTTTTTGGGTTGGACAAATATAATTTAAAAATGGTTAATCCGGGTTTAATACTTACCGTAATAATTTACCCATTTTGCCAAACAATGAATCCGGCAATTATGTTTCCTGGATTTGCATAATTTTTGTATTTTTAAAAGCTGAATTTATTTCAGATATCCATTACTATGAAGCAATATCTTATTCGTACATATTTTTTCATCATATTGTTTTCTTTGTCCTTGATTGTCAGTGCACTGGCATCCTCTGTCAGTAATAGCCAGTCCGATGAACGCAACAAAGCCATCGAACTTTTTCATGCAGGAAGATTTGAAGAGGCGCTTCCCATTTTTAAAAAACTATCAGATGCTTACCCTTCTGATTATCTTTTGAAATATTTTACAGGCGCCAGCATGGCTGAAACCGGGCTTTATTCCAAAGAGACTGAAATGAATCTTTTATTGGCAGGAACCCGTGATGTGCCGGCAAAAGTTTTTTATTACCTGGCGCGTTATTATCATTCGAGGGAGGATTGGGACAGTGCCCTGCGATTTTATAACCGTTTTATCAATAACTCACAACCTGCTGAAGTGAAGGAGTTGCGCATCGACGATCTTACCGGGCTTGCTTACGATCATGTTAATCCTTTTCTTGCTTCCGGGGTTGAAATACCTGAAAGGCAAGAGGCAGCAGCGCCGGATACTGCAGAAGATACTTCAGATTTGATTGTCGTTGAACCAGTTGCCGAAGAAGCGGAAGTCCCTGCTCCGGAACCCCCGGCTGTGCCTGTTCCAGAGCCCCCCGTTCCCGTTGTAACCGAACCGAATGATTCGCTCTCAGGACTAGCCACCGGCAATGACTCCGTTCAGACTGAAATGCTGCCCCCTGCTACGGACAGCAGCGCTGTTGCTGAAGTTAGCAGACCGGCACCTCCTGCAATCAGTTTACCTCCTCACGCTCACCGGACCAGATTTATCAGGTTTCAGGTTAATCCGCAGGTGACTTACCTCACCGATGATATGTTTCAGGTGGAAGAAGCAAAGAAGGCTTGGACAAGTGCTTCTGAAAAGGAGGAAGAGCTGAGCCGTCTGCTTGATACCCTGGCAGAACTTCGTTCGGGATACCAGCAGGCTTTAAATACAGCTGACAGGGAGCTGCTTGCCACCCGGATTATTGCCATGGAAAGGCAGACCCTGATTCAAAAGGCAGAAACAGAGCAGCTGTTTCAGAATGCCCGTTACCTGGAACAGCAGTGGTGGGCTGATGCCGGTAACCAGGCATATGAGAGTTTTAAACATACCAGCGATTCCCTCCTGAGGCTTGAGGAGGCATTGCGCATCGCTGCACTGCCCCCGCCACCTATCATAGATGACCTGTTGATCTCTGAAGAATTGGATGCTGACGAGGAGGGCGAAGAGGATGGACCAGGTCCGGATGATGTAATTTTTAAGGTTCAGCTGGGTTCGTTCACGCGGGCAGTTCCTGCACGAACGCAGGCTTTGTTTGATAAAATAGGCAAAATAAGGCCCATTGATACATTTGTCGGTGAAGATGGTGCCACCGTTTATACCACCGGGAACATGCGCACTTTTGCAGATGGACTGGCACTTCAGAACCAGGTCAGGGTGGAAGGTGTAAAAGATGCCTTCGTTATTGCAATTAGAGACGGAAAAAGAGTATCTTTACCGGAAGCAAAAATATTAACAGGAGAAGAATGACATCAAAGGAAACTAAGCGGCAAGTCGCTCAAGATAAGGAATTCAAGTCTGTTGAAGAGAAGAATTTGATATTGTACAACGACGACGTTCATACATTTGAATACGTTATCCAGGCCCTGATGGAGATTTGCGAACACGAATACATACAAGCCTCTCAGTGCGTAATCATTACACACTACAAAGGAAAATGCGATATCAGGCATGGTGTCTTCGCCAATCTGAAGGCTATGAAGGACGCCCTTACCGAAAAGCAACTAATTACAACCATTGAATAGTATGACTTTTGTTACAATTGTCGTTTTAATTTTACTTGGCCTTTTGTTACTACTGCTTGAGTTTGCTGTTGTACCAGGAGTAACCATTGCCGGTATCGGCGGTTTTCTGATGCTCGCCGCCAGTGTTTACCTTGCATTTGCACAATATGGCACAGGGGCAGGCTTTTTAACCCTGCTGGTAGTTTTAATTGCCGCACCTGCCATTATTGTTTACTTCTTACGGTCAAAAGCAGGAAAAAAAATGGTACTTGAAGCCAACAGCGATTCAAAGGTCGATACCTTTGAGACGGATAATATATTGCCCGGAGATATTGGAATTACCCTGGGAAGGCTGGCTCCCATGGGGAAAGTGAAGATAAAGGGCGAAACTGTGGAGGCGCAGTCGACAGGACCGCTAATTGATCCGCATAAGCAGGTTAAGGTATTGAAGGTCTTCCCCGGAAAGATAATTGTTGAACCATTAAAAATTGAATAATATGATAGAAACGTTTGGCACTTTTGGATTAATGGTAGGACTCCTGGTCCTGCTGATTATTATTTTGTATTTTATACCGATCGGATTATGGTTTTCGGCCCTTGTATCTGACGTCAGGATAAGCCTTTTGCAATTGTTCCTGATGCGATTCAGGAAAGTCCCTCCGGGAGTTATTGTCAGGGCAATGATCGAAGGAATTAAAGCCGGTATCTCTTTGAAAAGGGACGACCTTGAGGCGCACTATCTTGCCGGCGGACATGTAGCCAATGTTGTCCATGCACTGGTTTCGGCTTCCAAGGCCAATATTCAGCTTACCTTCAATATGGCAACTGCCATAGACCTTGCTGGACGCGATGTTTTTGAAGCTGTTCAGATGTCGGTAAATCCTAAGGTAATCAACACTCCTCCCGTAACTGCCGTTGCCAAGGATGGAATTCAGCTGATTGCCAAAGCCCGTGTGACAGTGCGCGCCAATATCCGGCAGCTGGTCGGTGGTGCTGGTGAAGAGACTGTCCTTGCCCGCGTTGGTGAAGGTATTGTTTCGTCAATCGGCTCGGCACATTCTCACAAGGAAGTGCTCGAAAATCCTGACTTCATTTCCCGCACCGTGCTTGAAAAAGGCCTCGATGCAGGGACGGCCTTCGAAATTCTTTCCATTGATATCGCCGATATCGATATTGGTAAAAACATTGGGGCCGGTCTGCAGATCGACCAGGCCGAAGCCGACAAAAATATTGCCCAGGCTAAAGCTGAAGAGCGCCGCGCAATGGCTGTGGCCCTGGAGCAGGAAATGCGTGCAAAGGCACAGGAAGCCCGCGCCAAGGTAATTGAAGCTGAAGCCCAGGTTCCGCTGGCAATTTCTGAAGCCTTCCGCAACGGAAATCTCGGAATAATGGACTACATGAAATACAAGAACGTGATGGCCGACACTTCAATGCGTGAAAGCATTGCCGGTGAAGAGCAGAACAAAAAGAAGAAATAAAATGTTATTATAGCTGTAAAAGCCTCTCTGTTCGGGAGGCTTTTTTGTTCCTTATTAACAATACGTACCATTATGAAAGCTTTTGTAACTCTTATTCTTCTGACAGCATTGGCAGCCTGCACACCCGAACCTGCCGATATCGTAATAACCGTTACCGGTGAAATACGGCCCGACCAGCTGGGGCTTACCCTCTCGCACGAACACGTGCTGGTTGATTTTATCGGTGCAGATTTATCGGAACCGCCACGCTACAATGCCGATGAGGCGTTTGATGTCATATTGCCTTACATGCAGGAGATTAAGAGCCTCGGAGTCAGTACTTTCGTTGAATGTACTCCCAAGTACCTCGGACGTGATCCGCTGCTGTTGAAGCGGCTCTCGGAGGAAACGGGTATCCGTTTTATCACCAATACCGGCTTTTATGGAGCGGTTGGCAACAAATTTATTCCTGAGCCGGTCATGAATATGCCTGCCGAAGCCATCTCCGCTTTCTGGATTGCCGAATTTCAACAAGGAATTAACGGTACGGGCGTAAGGCCGGGATTTATTAAAATCGGCGTTGAAAGAGGCGAATTGTCAGATTTTCACAGAACGCTTGTCAGGGCAGCAGCGCTGGCCCACAAAGCCACAGGACTGACCATTAAGTCTCATACAGGTAAGGCCCTGCCTGCTTTTCAGCAACTTGAAATTTTACGGAACGAGGGTGTGAAAGCCGATGCGTTTATCTGGACTCATGCCCACAACGAGAAAGTTCTCGAGAATCATGTTGAGGCGGCAAAAATGGGGGCGTGGATTTCGCTCGACGGTTTTTGGGGTGGAAGCGAAAAGGCTGCTGAAATTACTGAGATGGTGGTTAACCTGAAAAGACACAATTGCCTGCACCGCATTTTGTTGTCGCAGGATGCCGGCTGGTATGACCCGGATAAGCCGGCTGGTGAAAATTATCAGCCGCATACCCCTCTTTTCAATGAGCTGATTCCCGCTCTGAATGAAGCCGGGATTACCGATGCCGATATAAATACCATCCTGGCAAAGAATCCTGGAAAGGCTTTCACCGTCAGGAAACGGCTTTTCGATCCACAATATTAATTGCCGGAGATCCGGAATGTCAGAACCGGGTGAGCAGTGGCCTGTTCCAGAGAATAATGCCAAGGCTGGCACCCAGCCTGAAACCACTCCAGTCATTTTTAATCTTGGTCTTGCTATCACCCAGGTACAATACCTGGTCTGACTCACCGTCCAGTTTGTTATCCCCACTGAAGTCAATAAGGTAACCTGCCTTAACGCTTAATTCAAAAATGCTTATCCGGTATGAAACCCTCAGCCCGGGTTCTGTTTGAAAACCATCCGACAAAAAAGTCCGCTCTTCTTCTGTAGTAAGTACCTTCTCTTTCATTTTTAATTTGGAAAATGAGTAGCTGAGGTTATTCTCTGCGGCAAAACTTACCTTATTCCCGGCAAACTGCCAACCTGCACGAATGCCGGGCGAATAGTAGGTCAGAATATTATCAAAGATGAGTTCCCCTGAATAATCCTTATAGCTGACCCTGGATCCGGGGGAAGCAAAGCTACCTGTAAGCCCGTAATAAACTTTCGAGGCAGTTTGGTAAATCACCGCAACATTGTAGAAGGGTTGTGCCGGGAAATCATCGGTGATCTTTGCCTTTACCGGCAACAATTTTAGATAAGTTGCATTCAGTTCCTTCAGATCATCCATTTTAAACGAACCCATTCCCGAGCCCATTTCAATCCGGATAGACTGCGCACCGGCCCAGTGCATTGCAACCGAAAAAATAAATATCAATGTGAAGCTTCTCATGGTTTTTTATGGTAAGAATTTGTCAGGCTGTCTGTTGTTTTTGCAGGGATTAATAATCCAGCTTTAATTTATAAGTTTCCAATCCATAGTTGGAAAAAAGTGTCTTGTTGAAGAGGAAAAAATAGTCGGGCTGGTAATACAGCATAGTCTTTACTTCTGTTTTTACCTCTCCTGTAGCCAGGTCGCAAACCGAAAAGTTATCCTTTGCCTCGTTCAGGCTTAAGTACTCCCTCCGGTTCCAGTCGATGTGCAGAAAATATTTGTCCTGTACCTGTAATTGGGTTGTCTGGTGCAGATCGTCGAGGGAAATGCTTTTAATTGCGCCGTCGATAAAATAGACAAAATTATTCTCCTGCGGATCAAAATCAAAATAGGAGGCATTGCCCTGCCATGCTTTAATAACGGTGTCGCCTGACAACTGATAGAGTTCGGTGACGCGGTGGAAGTTATTTCCTGTGTAGTGGCTCATGGCAAAGAACTTGCCTGATGGTGAAATGGACATATAGGCCGGCCAGCTCGAATCATAGTCTACCCTGAACCGGGCCAGCGTCATGTTGTTCGCGAAATCGTAGAAATAGTAATTTGCGGAGGTAAAGAGCGCCACGCCAATCCCGGAGTCTCCAATTACAAACTGCATGGGAGAATCATTTTCAGGAAGTTTATCGTGGGCAATTGTTTTAGCCAAAGTCAGGTCCGGGGCATTATACATTTGTATTGACCTTTGACTGCCCAAAATGATGGTTTTACCATCCGGAGAGACGGAATACTGGCCGGCCCCGTAAGGAATGGAGTCAGTCATGGCATCTGTATGCGCATTGAACTGATAGAGATGTTCGAAGTTTCCGTAGTAGCAATAGTCTCCCATGGGATTTTCGAAGAACATGTAAATCATGCGGGGTAAAAGGTCGCCGTGAAAAATATCGGTGGTTGTGCTAGCCAGGGTATTAAGGTCAGAGGGGTCGTTAACCGGAATATCGTCGTACTTGCTAACCGGTTGTATATAAAACCTGGTTTTCATGGGGAAATGCGGGTCCCTGAACGTATAGTCCTGCCGGGAAACATCCGTTATAAAGTCAAGCAGCGTAAGCCGGTTCGGTTCAGGAAGGTATTCATAAATGCGGTAACCCTTCAGGTTGTTTTCATACTTGCTTTTTCCCCAGTTGAGGAGGTATTCGCTCCCGTTAATTCTCGTAACGGATGCGGACGGCAGCGTATCTTTATAAATATGGTAAGTGCTTCTATAACTATCAGATTCCGTGGAGGTTACCACATAATATACACCGCCGAACCCTATCTGGGATTCATCGGTGCAGGATGTCTGGAACTGGTCACTGATGATGGCAATTTTCCGGAAGTCGGTGTTGAACACATGGTAACTGTTGAATCCTACCCCCTTGTAAGTTTCCCATTCTACATGCATCTTTCCCTCACCGGCATAAGCCCGTTTTATCTGTGGCGTCAGTTTTTCCCTGTCAACGAAATAGATTGTAATGTCTTTGTAGAAGAGAAACCCTTCTGCACCCATTTTGTCGGCCAGACTGCCTGAGTTGGATCTCCGGAACAGTTCCACCCTCAGGTTATAAGGTACATTGGTAGCAAATCCCTGATTGCTGATATTAATCTGGAAAACACCAGACGTGGATTCAATCTTGCCAATTGTTTTTTGGTTAATGGAAAAGAGAGCCATTGATATCAATGCATCCGGGGTGGAATAGACGATGCTGGTATTTCCCGACGCAGGAATCAACAGTGTATCTGTGGCAAAATTCAGGTTAACGACTATGTCGGCAGGTGGTTCCGTGACCTTGTCGACCTCGGCCTCATACAATCCGCCGGGCTCATAAACACAGGCCAGTAATGACATCATCATAATGAAAATCAGGGTAATTGGCTTCATGGCTTAAATTTTTCGTTTGCGGTAAAGGTTTGTGCAAAACAATGTCCAAAGTTAGTTTTTAAATATTTATAAATTAAAGTCCAATTTGTTTAATTTTTAAAAAAAATAAATACCCGGACTTCCGATTTTTCCGCTGAGCAACTAAAAATCACCACAGTCCCAATAAGATGCACTGCAATCTGAATTTTCTGTAACTACTCTTTCCGTATCTGCCTGTCAAAACGGAGTTTAGAATTAAATTGTTAGTTTTGCACAAAATCTAAAATAAACAGGTTATGATTCTTGGGCTTTTAAAAGAACACGGTGACGAAACCCGGGTTGCCCTTCTTCCTGAAAACGTAAAAATCCTTGTCTCACAGAAAGTTGAGGTAATGGTTGAAGAAGGAGCCGGAACAAATGCCTTCACTGCCGATAAAGACTACACAGAGGCAGGAGCAACAATTGGCAAGCGCCAAACCATTTTCGACAAAGCAGATGTTTTGCTTCAAATTCAGCCTCCTCTTGCTGGCGACTTGAAAAAGATCAGGCAGGGACAGGTTTGGATCAGTGCATTCAACCCTTTATGGGAAACCGATCTGGTAAAACAGTTCCTGGAGGCAGGGCTGACTACCTTCAGTCTGGATTCCATTCCCCGCACCACCAGGGCACAGGCGATGGATATTTTGTCTTCGCAGGCAACAGTCTCAGGATATGTTTCAGTGCTTGAAGCGGCCATTAAACTGCCGACCTTCTTCCCAATGTTTATGACCGCTGCAGGTACTATCCGGCCGGCCAATGTTTTGGTGCTGGGGGCCGGGGTTGCTGGTTTGCAGGCTATTGCCACTGCAAGGAAACTGGGTGCACAGGTCGAAGCTTTTGATGTCCGCTCTGCGGTACGGGAGGAAGTGAAAAGTCTGGGTGCCAAATTTGTTGAGGTGGAAGGTGCCGTGGAAGACAAGGCAGCCGGAGGTTATGCTGTGGAGCAATCGGATGAATTCAAGCAGAAACAGCAACAGGCGATAAACGACCACGCAGCCAAATCGAATGTGATCATCTGTACGGCTCAGATCCCCGGACGCAAAGCTCCTCTGCTTTTGCCGGCAGTGGCGGTTGAGCGTATGAAGCCAGGGTCAGTGATTATTGACCTTGCTGCCTCCAGCGGAGGGAACTGTGAACTTACCAGGAACAATGAAACGGTTGTTCATAATGGCGTTTCCATTATCGGACAATCCAACTATCCGGCAAGAATGCCGTTGGATGCCAGCCGGATGTTCGGCAAGAACGTTATGAACTTCCTGGCACTGATCATCTCTAAAGAAGGTGGGCTTAACCTCAATTTTGATGATGATATCGTTAAGGGGACATGCATTACCCATGGTGGTGAACTTTTTAACGAGCGTGTGAAATCAGTAATAGAAAACCTTAAATAGACCAGATATGGAACAGATATTACAGTTTTTCTTTGTCAACAAAGAAGCAATTTTTATTATTGCCCTTTCCATTTTTCTGGGCATAGAGGTAATCTCCAATGTGCCTGCAGTTTTACATACGCCGTTGATGTCGGGGGCCAACGCCATTTCAGGCGTTATTATAGTTGGTGGTATCATTTTGGTAGGTCACGCTGATTTGTCGGGTTTCTCCCTTGACCTGGTTCTGGGAATACTTGCCCTTTTCTTCGGTACACTTAATGTTGTGGGTGGCTTTGCCGTGACCGACAGGATGCTTGAGATGTTTAAGAAAAAGAAAACCCAAAAAGCCAACTGATCATGAACAATATATCTGAAT
>CAYMXK010000006.1:17169-33775 GCA_964393915.1 uncultured Prolixibacteraceae bacterium | reverse complement strand
TGTCCGGAGGCCGGATTGAAGAAGGCAAATTGTATGGCCGGCACGGTAAAACTCCCCTCGAACCTCGGTTGAAACAGGTATTCTACCGTTCTGGAGCCTGTCATTCCGGCCTCGCTTACGCGCACATTGTCGGTAGAGCGGGGGTCGTACAGGTCGAACTCCGATGAAAGCTCCAGCTTTGGTGACTGAATCAGGCGGAGGTTGCCGGTGCCGCTTATGGTAAGCTTCAGGGTAACGGCATCGTTTGTGGTTACTTCGGAATCGCTGATCTCTGAAGTGACATTGAAGCTGCCCACGCCCCCGAAAAAATTCGCCGGAGCTGGCGGCAGGTCGCGCACCGATATGGAAACGGCATCGGCAGTTAATCTGGCCCTGACGGTTTGTACGCCCGTGAAGAAATCATCGAAAAAGCTGCGCTGCCTCACGCGCTGCTGCACGAGGGTAGTGATGCTGAACGGCCGGATGGTGATGGTCCCGGATTGCTGCGGAAACAGCACTGTTTTTTTGAGTATGCCGACCTGGTATATCTTATCGTTGTAAACTTCCCGGTTAAAGTTGATCTGCTGGGGAATATCGATATCCTGGGTAAAAAATCCCTCGTAGGTGGGGAGGGTGACCTCCTCGAAGCCTGCAAGCGGCAGGTTGGGACTGGCATAGAGCTTTACCGTGGCGATGATCTGCTCACCCTTAAATACATTTCGTTTGCTGAGTTCGAGGCGCAGGAAAAGATCCTCCCTGGCGATGTTGCCTGGCTCTGCGGGTGCCTGGTCGGCGGGCTGTCCCTGTGTTTGCGGCTGCTGTTGCTGCTGCTGCGGCCTTCCGGTCACTACCTGGATGGTCAGCGGATTGGACTGAATTATCTTGCCATCCACCTCAATGGATGCCGGCCGGATGCTGAATGATCCCTGCTCTTTTGCCCTGAGGATGTAGGTGTAGGAAAAGGTCTGGCTCTGGGTGGTTCGCCCGTTGATGATCTGCACGCTGGTGGATTGTGAAGTGCTGGGGCCCATCAGCACGTCGAAGCTGCTCAGGTCGGGCAGTTTCAGGTTTTCACCGCGGGCATTCACGGAAAAGGTGAGCCTGAACTGGTCACCCACCGAAACTGCATTGGGTGCCGACATTTCGAGCCGCGGATCTTCGGCGGAGGCAAACAGGCCTGCCAGTAAAAATCCTGCTAATATGACTATCTTTCTAAGCATTCCGGTGCTTTTTTATCTATTCAATTACTTTTCAAAGTTACCAGTCTTTTTCTACCCTTCGGGGTTTTGCCTCCTGGGCCTGTTGTTTTTTAACTTTATCCTGGATTTCGCGCTCTGCATTCTGAAGGGCCTCCAACAATTGTTCGGCATTCTGCTGCGAAATTTTGGGCGGAGGCTGCTGCTGTTGCTGCTGATCCTGGTTCTGATCCTGGTTTTGGTTCTGCTGCTGATCCTGGTTTTGATCCTGGTTCTGGTCCTGATCCTGCTTATCTTGTTGCTGATCCTGGTCCTGCGGTTGGTTTTTCAGCATCTGGGCATAGGCCAGGTTGTACTTTGTGTCCAGGTCTGACGGGTTATTGCGCAGTGCTTCCTTGTAGGCTTCGATGCTTTCGTCGAGTTTTTGCTGGAACAGCAGGCTGTTGCCCAGGTTGTGCAGGGCACGGGCCTTTTCCACTGGAGCATCCGACTGGTCGGCCAATTGCCTGTAGGCGGTTGCCGATTCGGGAAAGCGCATCTGTTTGTATTGTGCGTTGCTCAGGTTGAAATTCCATTTCGGATCGTGCGGCCTCTTTTCTAGGGCACGGCGGTATTCCGTTTCTGCCAGGCTGAAACTGACGGTATCCAGACGGGTAGTGTCCTTAACGCCTTCGAGATAAAAACGGTTGCCCTGCCGCACGAAACGCCGTTCGTTCTGGGCGCTCGCCAGGACTGTGATGCCCGTAAGGGCGATGAGTATGATTAACTTCTTCATGATTTTTCTGTATTAATTGAACAGTTTTATCCGCCGCAAATACCTGTTTTTGCGTTCCATAATGAGGAACTCCAGCAATAACAGGGCCAGACCTGCAGCAAAAAAGTAGGGGAAGAGGTCTTCGTATTCCGAAAACACCTGCGATTCAATTTCCGTTTTCTGCATTTTGTTGATTTCATCGAGCAGGTCCTCGAGGCCCACGTTGGCGGTGCTTGCCCTGAGGTAGATGCCGTTTCCGGTGGCGCTGATCTTCTCGAGCATCACTTCATCAAGACGCGTGATGACCACATTGCCCTCGCGGTCGCGCCGGTAATCGGTCTGCCCGCCGCTGGCCACAGGTATAGGTGCCCCCTGGGGCAGTCCCATGCCAATGGTATGCACCACTATGCCCTGTTCGGCAGCCAGCGTGGCGGCACCCAGGGCGTCGTCCTCGTGGTTTTCGCCATCGGTAATGACGATGATGGTCTTGCTGCTCTCAGGATTGGGCGTAAATGACCTGATGGCGAGGTTGATGGCCGCCCCGATGGCGGTTCCCTGGCGCGGCACGATCTCCGGGCTTACCGAGGTTAAAAACAGCTGTGCCGAATTGTAATCGGAGGTGATGGGCAACTGGGTGTAGGCTTCGCCGGCAAAAACGATCAGCCCGAACTTGTCGTCCTTTAACCGGCTGATTAACCGGTCGATGGCCCGTTTGGCCCTTTCGATGCGGTTGGGCTTGATGTCTTCAGCCAGCATGCTGTTCGACACATCGAGGGCGATCATGATCTCTACCCCTTCGCGCTTCACAGCCTGCAATTTAGACCCGAACTGCGGACGGGCGGCACCCAGGATAAAAGCCGTGAGCGCCATCATCAGCAGGATAAATTTAAATGTGGGACGCACGTTCGAAACCGACGGCATAAGGTCTTCCATGATTGCGGGATCGCCAAATTTCCGGAGGGCCCTTTTGCGCAGGATCCTCGAAAAAATAAAGAATACCGTGAGGAGGGGAATCAGCCAAAATCCCCAAAAATATTCCGGATGAGCAAATCTGAACATTTCCATAGTTTACAATATTAGGGGATATTTCTGAAGATGGTGGTTCTTAACGCGAGTGAAGCAATCAGGAACAGCAGTCCGACCAGGGCAAAGGGCATGAATTCCTCTGCGCGGCGGCTGAATTCCTTAACTTCAATCTTCGATTTCTCGAGCTGGTCGATCTCCTGATAGATTTCTGCCAGCTTGAGGTTGTTGGTGGCCCTGAAATATTGTCCGCCGGTTAGGCCGGCAATCTGACGGAGCATCTCTTCGTCAATTTTCACCTCCATGTCGCGGATTTGGGTGCCAAACGGCGATTGCACAGGGTAGGGGGCGGTACCAATCGATCCGACGCCCACGGTGTAGACCCTTATGCCAAAGGTTTTTGCAATTTCTGCGGCGGTGATGGGCGCCACTTCTCCACGGTTATTTTCACCATCAGAAAGCAGGATGACCACCCTGCTGATGGCGTCGCTGTCCTTGAGCCGTGCAGCGGCTGTCGCGAGTCCGTTGCCAATGGCGGTGCCATCTTCAATCAGGCCTGTTTTAATTCCTCCGAAGAGGTTGAGCAGAACTGCCCTGTCGGTGGTGAGCGGACACTGCGTGAAGGCCTCTCCGGCAAAAACCACCAGGCCCATGCGGTCGTATTCGCGGCCCGAAATAAACTCCATGGCTACTTTTTTGGCCGCTTCGAGCCGGTTGGGCTGAAAATCCATGGCCAGCATACTGGTCGAAATATCGAGTGCGATCATGATGTCGATACCCTCGGTGGTGGTATTTTCCCAGCGGGTGGAGGATTGCGGCCGCGCCAGTACCACGATAAAAAGTGCCATGGCCATTAACTGCAGCAGAAACGGCAGGTGCCTGAATATGTGCCGGGCCGTGAGGGGCACTTTCATCAGGGGGGCAGTGCTGGATATCCGGATACTGGCCGTATTGCGGCGATAGCGCCACGCGTACCAGATTACCATCGGGATCAGTCCCAGCAGCAGGTAAAACATTTCCGGGTTCTTGTATGTATATTCTCCAAACATTGTCATGCTAATTTAGTTTAACCTCCTCGACCTGATCGTCGGGTTCTTCAGCCGGTGGTTCAGGTTTTTTCACCTCTTCAATTTTGGTGTCGTTCACAAAAAAGTAGGCGTTCACCAGGGTGAGTTGGTGGTCGTCGGGCAACGGGTGGTATTTGGCGAATTTCACCAGGTCGGCGAGCGACAGGATCTGGGTAAGGTTCGACATCGATTTCGGACTGATCAGCCCGCTTTGCGCCCTAAAGTCGCGAAGGGTCTCCTCGGTGGTGTATTCCAGGGCGGAAATTGAAAAACGCTCTTCAATATAGGTCCTGAGTACATCGGTAACCTGGCTGTAATACTCCTTGATTTTATCTTTTTGCCATATTTTTTCATCCCTGATGTGGTCGAGACCGCGCAGGGCTATCACGTGGGGCGGTTCCTTGGGTTTGACCGGCAGCACAAACAGCGGAAGGTTTTTCCGGCGGCGGCTGATGTAATAGAAGATGAAGAAGATGATCCCGGCCAGGAGCAGGATCCCCAGAATCCACGGAGTTACCTCCTTGAGGGTAAGCGGCGCATCGTAGGGCATCTTGATGTCTGTAGGGCCGCGCGTGGTATCTATTTCCATGGTAAAAACCCTCAGGAACAGCTCGTTGGTGGGTATGGAATCGATGCGGTCGTCGAGGTGGAGCCTGAACCAGACCGGAGGTACCCGGTGTTCTCCGCTGTCGAAACTTGTAATAAGGATGTTCTGTACCATCCGGAGCGCGTTGTTTTCCAGGATAGTGGTATCGATGGGCGATTGCCTGAGAATTTCAATGTATTCGGAAAGATTTCCGGCCAGGACAGGGAAATCGATCCGGATGTTTTCCGGTTTTTCGAGCTCCAGGATAAGGTTTACCTGGTCGCCGATAAGGATATTTGTGGAATCGAGGCTGGCGGTTGCCTTAATGTGCTGTCCGGCAGACAACTGCGGCAATATCAGCAGAATAAGTCCGGCGATGGTCAGCCGGCAGAATTGCAGTAAGTATTTCACCGTCGGGCCTCCCTTCTTTTAAACATGTTCACCAATGATTTTACATAGTCTTCACGGGTATTGATGAGGGCGTTGTCGACCCCGCAACGGGTAAAAATCCCCCGGAGCCTTTCGCTTTGTCCGAACCACCATTTGCGGTAGATTTCGCGTGTTTTGCGGTCGCTGCTGTTCACCCACACATAATTTCCGGTTTCGGCATCTTTCATTTTCAGCATTCCGATCGGCGGCAGCTCCTGTTCGCGTTCGTCGAAGATGCGGATAGCCACCAGGTCATGCTTGCTGTTGGCCACCGACATAGCCTTTTCAAGGTCGGGGTGGTTATCGATAAAGTCGGAGATGATAAAAGCTGTACATTTTTTCTTGATGGCGTTGGTGAAATAGCGCAGCGCTTCCGGAATGTTGGTCCCCTTGTTTTCGGGCCGGAAGTCGATCATTTCGCGGATGATACGGAGAATGTGCGACCGTCCCTTTTTGGGCGGGATAAATTTCTCGATGGTTTCGGAGAAGAAGATCACCCCAATCTTGTCGTTGTTCTGAATGGCCGAAAAGGCGAGGATGGCGGCGATCTCTGTGATCACATTCTTCTTCATTTTCTGAAATGAGCCGAAATCGCGCGAGCCGCTAACGTCGATCAGCAGCATGACGGTGAGTTCGCGTTCTTCTTCGAAAACCTTAATATAGGGATGGTTGTAGCGGGCCGTAACATTCCAGTCGATGCTGCGGATATCGTCGCCAAACTGGTATTCACGCACTTCCGAGAAGGCCATCCCACGGCCTTTAAAGGCACTGTGGTATTCTCCCGCAAAAATGTTACGTGACAAACCGCGTGTTTTGATCTCGATCTGGCGGACCTTTTTTAGTATATCAGATGTCTCCACTTTAGAATATTAGAGAATAAGAATTACGTTAATTCAACTTTCATGTCATTGTCTTCCGGAAGGCACCCCCTGCCGGATGACCGGGTGCAGCCTCCAAGGCAGCAGTCAGTTTCGCTTCGCAGCCCTCAGGCAGTGAAGGGAGCAGATGCGGGCTATGGCACCTCAATGGTGTTGAGAATATCCGTAATGATCTCCTCCGAGGTAATGTTGTTTGCTTCGGCCTCGTAACTCAGTCCGATGCGGTGGCGCATCACATCCGGACAAACGGCCCGGACATCCTCGGGGATTACATACCCGCGGCGCTTGATGAAGGCATACGCCTTGGCAGCCTGCGCGAGGCTGATGCTGGCACGGGGCGAAGAGCCGTAGCTGATCATGTCCTTGTACTTGGCCAGCTTGTTCTCTTCGGGCTCGCGGGTGGCGAATACGATATCGACAATATATTTCTGAATTTTTTCGTCCATGTAGACATCCTTGACCACGTTTCTGGCCTTCACAATATCCTCAGGCTTAAGGATGGTGCTGGTTACCGGGAATGCTTTCATCAGGTTTTGCTGTATAATAAGCTTTTCCTCGTCCTTCTTCGGATAGTTGATCACCACTTTCAGCATGAACCGGTCAATCTGGGCTTCGGGCAGCGGATAGGTCCCTTCCTGTTCGATGGGGTTTTGCGTGGCCATTACCAGGAAAGGCTCTTCGAGATGATAGGTGTGGTCACCGATAGTAATCTGGCGTTCCTGCATGGCTTCGAGCAGGGCCGACTGCACTTTGGCAGGTGCCCGGTTGATTTCGTCGGCCAGTATAAAGTTGGCGAAGATAGGCCCCTTTTTCACCGAAAACTCCTCCCGTTTCTGACTGTAGATCATGGTTCCCACGAGGTCGGCGGGCAACAGGTCGGGGGTGAACTGGATACGCGCAAATTTTGCATCGATGGTATTTGCCAGCGATTTGATAGCCAGTGTCTTGGCCAATCCGGGAACCCCTTCGAGAAGAATATGCCCATTGGAGAGTAACCCTATCAGCAGGCTCTCTACCAGGTGTTTCTGACCTACAATGACCTTGTTCATCTCCATGGTGATGAGGTCCACAAAAGAGCTCTCCTGCTGAATGCGTTCGTTTAGCTCCCGTATATCAATTGCCTGATTCATATTTAAAAATGTTATTGAATATTATGGTTAATTTTTCAAAGGCACGAAAATAGTCGAACAATTGTATAATTAGGGTTTATTTTTGTTAAAATTTCCAAAGCCGGTGCGGCAAACCAAAAGAAAACCACAAAGTCCGGTGTATGTTAACAAAGCAAACACCCGTTTGGATCATTGAGATCCAACAATTGTTCAAAGCTCTGCATAAACACTGGACTTTGTGGTCACCATCATCTCAAAACGCTATGGAGGTTATGAGATTTTGATATCACGCGCCGGTTTTGGCTTCACTTCTTCTTTCTTCGGAAGAGAAATGCTCAAAAGTCCGTCGCTGTATTTGGCTGATATTTTTTCGCCCTCTACCAGGTTTTCGGGAATGGTAAAACTCCGCTGAAACGACTGGTAGCTGAATTCTCGACGGGTGTAAAGGCCTTTGCCTTCGTCTTTCTTTTCTTCTTTCTTTTCGGAAGAAATGGTCAGTACGTTGTTTTCGAGGTTGACTTTGAAGTCTCCCTTTGCCATACCCGGAGCGGCAACTTCAATTTGGAAGGCATCTTCACTCTCCTTCACGTTTACTGCCGGAAGGGTGGTGTCGGTGCTCGAAAAATTGGTGCTGCCCCAATCCATCAAATCTTTTGAGAAGAAATTGTCCCAAAAGGATGGCAAATACATGTTCGATCTTTTTGCAAGTGTCATGGCTTAATCCTCCTTTTTTTTAAGTTAGACAATAACTGTTTTCTTTGTTTTCTTTGTTTTGTTTGTTCCGTTTATGAGGCTGCAAAACAGATACCACAATGAAGAATTGAGAGGCAGATAATTTTATTAAAATATTTGAATGTGCTCATTCTTATGGGAGATTTTTTGCCACCAAGGCACCAAGACACAAAGGATTCACCAAGGCTTTTTTGCCACAAAGACACGAAGACACAAAGGATTCACCAAGGTTATACAATTGATATACAATACTTTGTGCTACTTGGTGCCTTGGTGGCAGAATTGATTTTTAACTAATCAGAGCTGGCTCTGCATTGACAGCAAATAAAAATTTATAGTCATTTTTTTGATAGAATTATCATCACAAAAAAAATGTCATTTTGTCCTGAAAAAATGTGCGTTTCTTGTCAAAATTTCAGGTTTTGCAAAGCAAATCATGGACAGAAAGTTTCGTTACAAACCATTATCTTCGCCAGGAATTTCAGGATTATGCAACGATATTTTGTCGAACTCAGTTTTAAGGGAACCCGCTACCATGGCTGGCAGGTGCAGCCCAATGCCCTTTCCGTGCAGGAGGTGCTCGAAAGCACCATTGGCACTTTTCTGAGACACCCGGTGGAGATAACGGGTGCAGGCCGCACCGACACGGGGGTGCATGCTTCCTTTTACGTGGCGCACTTTGAGGCGGAGAGCCTGCCGTTTTCAGCCCCTGACCTGGTAGAAAAGCTGAACAGGTTTCTGCCCCCCGACATCGCCCTGCACCGTATATGGCCTGTTGGGCAGGATGCACACGCGCGCTTCTCTGCCATAAAGCGAACCTACCATTATTTCTTAAGCCGGCAGAAGGACCCGTTTTCGCTGGAGACCAGCTACCAGTACCTGATGCCCCTCGATGTGGAAGCTATGAACGAGGCGGCTGCGAAGTTGCTTCTGTTTAGTGATTTTACCAGCTTCAGCAAGCTGCATACCGATGTAAAGACCAATAACTGCCGGGTTTTTTCTGCCGCCTGGAAGCAGGAAGGCCATAGGCTGGTTTTCACCATCACTGCCGACCGTTTCCTGAGGAACATGGTACGGGCCATTGTGGGGACCCTGCTTGAAGTGGGTCGGCAGAAGCTGACAACAGAGGGGTTCGTTGCCATTATAGAGCGGAAAGACCGCAGTGCCGCAGGCACATCGGCACCTCCGCAGGGTCTTTTTCTGGCTGGAATTGAGTATCCTGAACAGATTTTCCTTTAATCTGACAACTGAAGGATCGGCCTCCGGCTACTAAATCCAAACCCTCAAGGCCTGATATTTATACATTTCTTTTACCTGAGTTTAGCCTCAGCCTGTTTTTCAAAGGCTGTGAGGATTCTTTCCATGGCCTTGTCGATCTGCTTGTCGGTGAGGGTTTTCAGATCGTCGCGCAGGATGAAGCTGATGGCGTATGACTTTTTGCCTTCGGGGACACCTTTGCCCTCATATACATCGAAGAGGCTGACCGAACGGAGCAGGAGACGTTCGCTGGTAAAAGCGATGTTTTTCAGCGCTGAAAATTTGACGTTTTTGTCGAGGACCAGTGCCAGGTCGCGGCGCACCTCCGGATATTTCGGAAGTTCGCTGAATTTTACGGTGTTCTTTTTGTGCTCCCACAACATTTGTCCCCAGTCGAAATCGGCATAATAAACCGGATTTTCGATGTCGAACTTTTTAGTCCACGCGGGAGAGACGATGCCAAATTCAATCAGTTTCTTCTTATCTGCTGTTTCATACAGTATTCCTTCGGTGAAAATTTCATTCTCCGATTCTCCGGATTTCAAATGGTTGGTGTCGAATCCCATCCTGAGGAGGATATTTTCAACATAGGTTTTCAACTGATAGAAAGAGGAGGGAGATCCCGTGGTTGTCCAGTTGGCGGTTTCGCGGTTTCCGGAAAGAAAAAGTGCCAGGTGCTCTTCTTCGAAGTAGTTGGCGGCAGGGTCCTCCTGGTAATGGGTTCCCCTGAAGAAATAGCAGTTGCCGAATTCAAAGAGCCGCAGGTCGCTGTTGCGCCGGTTGGTATTCAGCTGGATGCACTCGAGTCCACCGTAAAGGAGGGTCTGGCGCATGCCGTTCAGGTCGCTGCTCAGCGGATTGAACAATTTTACCGTATTGCCGGCCTTGTAATCGTTCATCCCGTCGTAATAGCTCGCTTTGGTAAGAGAATTGGACCACATTTCGTAGAAGCCCTGCGACACGAGGAGGTCGGAAATCACATTTTTTACCCTGTTGGGATCTGGATAGTCGGCTCCGCTGAGGGAGGCATTTATATGGGTTGGAATTTCCACATTGTTGTATCCGTAAATACGGAGAATCTCCTCTATGACATCCACCTCGCGGTGTACATCCACGCGAAAAGTGGGTACCAGCAGGGACAATCCCCGCTCGGTTTCGCCCACGACCTCGATTTCGAGGGAGGCCAGTATGTTTTTCAGCTCTATGCGGGGTATTTCTTTGCCAATCAGCCGGTTGATATTATGGAAACTCACCTCTACAGGAAAGCCCTTCACCGGATTAGGATAAAAATCCTTGATTTCTGAGGATATGGTTCCTCCGGCCACTTGTGTGATGAGCAGGGCGGCGCGTTTCAGCGCATATACGGTACCGTTGATGTCGGTGCCCCGCTCAAACCGGAAGGAGGCATCGGTAAACAGCCCGTGCCGGCGCGAGGTTTTGCGGATAAACACCGGATCGAAGCAGGCACTTTCGAGGAAGATATTCTTCGTGGAGAGTTTAACACCCGAATGCAGTCCTCCGAAGACCCCGCCGATGCACATGCCTTCTTCGGCATTGCAGATCATGAGGTCATTTTCGTCGAGTTTGCGCTCGGCACTGTCGAGGGTAAGGAAAGTGGTCCCGGGGAGGGTGGTCCGCACTACCACTTTCCCGCCTTTTATTGCGGCTGCATCGAAAGCATGGAGGGGCTGTCCGGTTTCAAAAAGAACGAAGTTGGTGATATCCACCACGTTGTTGATGGGGGTGAGTCCGATCGCTTTCAGCCGGTTTTGCAGCCAGGCGGGTGATTCTTTGACTTCGACACCTGAAATGGTGACACCCGAATAGCGGGGACAAGCTTCCGGATTGACTACTTCCACCGGAATATCGAGATTGTGGTTGTCGACTTTGAAATGCTCCACAGAGGGACGTTTATAGCCTTCGTTTCCGGTAAGCCGGAGAACGGCAGCCACATCGCGGGCAACGCCGAGATGAGAGGCACCGTCGATCCGGTTGGGCGTAATATCTGCTTCAATTACCCAATCGGTTTCCACGCTGAAGTATTCGGAAGCGGGAATGCCCACCGGGGTTTCGGGAGGTAGCACCATGATGCCTGCAGAATCGCTGCCTGCGCCGATTTCCACCTCTGAGCATATCATACCTTCGGAGACTTCGCCCCTGATTTTGGCTTTTTTGATCGTGAATTCCTCATCGCCGTTGAACAAGGTGGTTCCCACCCTGGCCACAATCACCTTCTGACCGGCAGCCACGTTGGGCGCGCCGCAAACTATGGGCAGAACCTCCCCGGAGCCTGTATTAACCGTGGTAATGCTGAGGTGGTCGCTGTTGGGGTGAGGTTCACAGGTTACCACTTCGCCGGTAACCAACCCTTTCAGTCCTCCTTTGATGCTTTCCACCTCCTCCGGAACCCCGGCTTCGAGGCCTATGCTGGTGAGGAGTTCAGCCAGTTGTAAAGGTGTCAGGTCAATATTGATGTACGATTTAAGCCAATTGTATGATATTTTCATAACCGATTGATTATCCTTTAAAATTTAATGGGGCAAAAGTAAGGAAAATCATTTTATACTCGGTGAATTATTTTTTATTGGGGATCTCGACGTTCAATGCCCCGGTGATTTTGCTGATGTTTTCAGGATCGATCAGTCCACGGATACTGATAAGGGTATTGCTTTTTCCCCCCACTACCAGCATCAGTTCCGAGAACTTCCCTCCTCCGGCATCCCGTGCAAAAAACCTCACCACCTCTTCGCTTCCGGTAACTTCCATAAGCACTTCGTAGTTATGGTTCCTGAAGAATCCGTCCTTTTCCAGTTCATTGAAAAAATCGAGTTGGCTGTTGAGTGTTTTGTCATCTACCGAAAGAATTCTGATCCCTGACAGGTTATTCAGCATCTCATTGGTGGCAGGGTTGCTCGTATCGAGCTTTCCGGCAAAGCCCAGCAGCTTGCCTGAAATATTTACCGTTGTGAACCCCTTCTGGTTGGCGTACTTGTCGAACAACTTATCTACGGGACTTTTCTGCGCTGCCAGCAGCATTGGTACCAGCATTGCCAATAATACAACTATCCGTTTCATATTCATTTTTTGTTTTAAAATTTCAATCTACTATAATACAAACCCAGAAATTATCAATTAGTACTTAAATTATTCATTTTCAATGGTTTTTTTGATTGGATCCAGTCCGCGGCTGATGATTTGCAGGCTGTTTTGGAGCGGCAGCGCTGCATCGTTCAATTTCTGCATTGGTTGAAGTTGTGCCATTCCTTTGTTGTATTTTTCCGACATAAAAATGAGGGTTTGCTGTGCATGGGCCATGGCATCATCCGGGTTGGCAAACGTGTCGCGGAAGGGTGCCTGCTGTTGCTGGTAAAAGAGCATTCCACCCACAGCAATTAGCAGAGAAGCAGCGATGCCAGTGACAGTCAGCCACATCTGGCGGTACCGGCTCTTGTTCATTGATTCCTTTTCAAGGATATAGTCCATCACCGATTCTTCAATCCCGGATGTTTCATCAGCCTTGTCCATATTATTTAAACCTGCAAAGAACGCTTTGTAAGGTTCCAGTTCATCGTCAACCAACTCATTCTGAAAGTAATTCTTCAGAAGATGCTCCTCACGGAGGGTGGTTTCCGCTTCAAAATATTTTTCCAGCAATATTTTTATCTCTTCTCGTTTCATTTTCCCAGGTTTTAAGTAATTCATCCCTCACTTTTTTTCTTGCCCGCGAGAGGTTAACCCTTATCGCGTTGGTGTTCATCCCTGTAACTTCGGTAATATCTTCATATTCATGATTTTCTATATCGCGCAAAAATATTACCGTCTGTTGTTGTTCTGGCAACCGGCCAATCAGTGACCGGATTCTTTCTGCCGTATCTTCCAGCTCAACCCTGTCGTGCGGTTTCTGTGCCTCACTCTGCAGTTTTCGCCCGGCGCTTTCATCCAGGCTTGTCACCTTGCGTGCCCTGATCAGGTCGAGGCAACGGTTACGGATCATCCGCATTACAAAGGCATCGAGGTTGTCAATCTTGTTCAGCTCATCCTTTTTTTGCCAAAGTTTCAGAAATGTATCCTGCACAGCATCTTTTGCCTCCTCACCATCTTTCAATAACTGCCCTGCAAAGCGCGTCATCTTTTTGCCCAGTGGGAGAACATGGATTTTAAAATCAATGGTTTGCATCAGTATTTATGCTGTTTTTACTGTTTCTTTCAAAGGTATGACGGAAAAAAGAAGAATTCATTACACGGTAAGGCAATTATTATTGCGAACATTTAGCCGGGAACCACAATTGTGCCTGACTATTACAAAATTTTAATGAATAATCCGGTAAACTGGCAGGGGATAGGTTTTTTGAAGGATGATAGCTTTTTGAGGAAAAAAAATACCGGGCAAATTATTTTGGATAATTTGCCCGGTAGTATGGCGGCGGAGGATGATTATTACAACAAGCCCTTGTTTTTCAGGAATGGTGTGGTTTCGGGATCTTTGCCGCGGAAATTGCGGTAGATGTTCATGCCTTCGTCGGAACCCGACTTGGACAGAAGGGTGCGGAAGCGGGCTGCCACCTCCTGGTTATAGATGTCGCCGGTCTCGGTGAACGCCTGGAAGGCATCAGCATCCAATACGCCGGCCCAGTAATATACATAATAGCCGGCAGTATATCCTCCGGTGAAAGTATGCGAGAAATAGGTGCTGCGGTAGCGGGGCAGGATCTCGGGGATCAGTCCGTATTTTGCCATCGATTTGTTTTCAAAATCGCGCACATCGGCGATATCCGGATTTTTGACCGTATGGTAATCCATATCGAGCAGGGCGGCCGCCACAAATTCGCCCGTGAGGAAGCCCTGGTCGAATGTACCTGCTGCCTGAAGTTTGTTAATCAGTTCATCAGGAATAGGCTGTCCGGTCTGATAATGTTTGGCATACACCCTGAGTACTTCCGGTTCGGCTGCCCAATGTTCCATAATCTGGGAGGGAAGTTCAACGAAGTCGCGCGCCACGCTCCCTGAAGTCCTTCTGTAGGGCTCATCGGTGAACAAACCGTGCAGGGCATGCCCGAATTCGTGGAACATGGTAGAGACCTCATCAAAACTTAGCAGGGCAGGGGTGTCGCCTGCCGGCCTGGTAAAGTTCATCACGATGGTGGAAAGCGGATAGATGCGCTCACCGTTTTTATACCCGGCACGACGGAAACTGGAACACCATGCACCCGGACGCTTGCCGTCGCGGGGGTGGAAATCAACGAAAAGTACCCCAATATGAGAACCGTCGGCTTCCTTAACTTCAAAGGCGGAAGCTTCTTCGTGGTAAACCGGGATATCGCCGCGTTTTTCGAAAGTAATGCCCCAGAGTTTTCCGGCTACATAGAACATGCCGTTCATGGCATTGTCGAGTGTGAAGTAGGGTTTAACCTCGCTTTCATCGAGGTCGAATTTCTGTTTGCGCAGTTTCTCGGAGTAATACCACCAGTCGTGTGATTCCAGTTTGAAATTGCCTCCTTCGGCATTGATAATCTTTTGCATGGCATCGCGGTCGGCTTTTGCCATTTTCATGGCCGGGTCGAAGAGCTTTAAGAGGAAGTCGTACACTGCCTCAGGAGTTTTGGCCATGTTGACGTCGATCACATATTCGGCAAAGTTGTTGAATCCCATTAACTTACCTTTTTCGTCGCGCAGTTTTACCAGTTGTTTGATGATTTCCTTGTTGTCGAATTCATTGTCGTTATCGCCACGCATCCAGTATCCTTTGTAGAGTTGTTCCCTGAGGCTGCGGTTTTCGGCAAACTGCAGGAAAGGGATAAAGCTCGGTTTGTCGAGTGTGAAAACCCATTTGCCATCCATGCTGTCTTTTTGGGCCTGCTGGGCTGCCCTGGTGATTACGTCGGACGGCAATCCTTTCAGATCTGCCTCGTTGTCAATTACTAATCTGAAATTGCGGTTGGTTTCAGCCAGCACGTTTTCGGAGAATTTCAAATGAAGCTGCGAAAGCTGTTCATTCAGTGACCGCAATTTGGTCTGGTCTTCGGCAGACAGGTTGGCCCCGTTTCTTTCGAAGTCCTGGTAATATTTTTCAACCAGTCTGATCTGCTGTTCATCAAGGCCTGAATTGTTACGCTTTTCATAGACTGCTTTAATACGCTGGAAAAGAACAGGGTTCAATGAGATATTATCGCGGTGACGGGTCGTTTTGGGCGACATTTCGCGAGCAATGGCCTGCATTTCATCGGAAGTAGTGGCCGAGTTCAAAGGCCCGAAAACAAAGTTCACCTTTGAGAGGAGCTCTCCCGAATTGTCGTATGGGAGAATCGTATTTTCGAAAGAGGGTTCTTCCGTGTTTTCTACGATTGCCTGAATTTCAGCTTCCTGCTGCAGGATTCCTTCGTCGATGGCCGGCATAAAATGCTCCAGTTTGATCTGATCAAAGGGAGGAACCTTAAATGGCGTGGTGTACTCGGTGAAAAACGGATTTTCCATGTTTGTTTCAGTTTGACTGCCCTGGTTCTGGCAGGCAATCAGGGCTGTACCTGCTGCCAGAATGATAAATAGAATATTTTTTTTCATACTAAAGCGCTAAAAAATTAAATTTGGGTGCAAAAATACGAAAAATCAGGTGTTCAGAAAATGATATTTATTACCTCTTTGTAAATCAAACCTATGGAAAAGCTCAGAATATCGACCGCGCAATTCGAACATCGCAGTGGCGACAAGGCCTGGAACCTGTCGGTAATTGACCGGCTCTCGGGAGAGGCTGCTGCAGATGGTTCCCGGGTAATTGCCTTTCATGAGTGTTCGGTAACCGGTTACACCTTTGCCAGGAAACTATCCCGGGGGCAAATGCTCGAGCTGGCGGAGATGGTTCCCGGCGGAGAGAGTATTGATCGATTGACGGGGATAGCTGCAAAACATAATATATCGGTTTTGGCCGGATTATTTGAGAAGGACGAAAAGGAAAACCTGTACAAGACCTACGTGTGCATTGATAAAAACGGGCTGGTGGCCAGGTACAGGAAACTTCATCCATTTATCCATCCTGCCCTGACTCCGGGAGATGGTTATTGCGTGTTTGACCTTCATGGCTGGAAATGCGGAATTCTGATATGCTATGACAACAACATCATGGAGAATGTACGGGCCACAGTGCTGCTTGGGGCCGATCTGCTGTTTATGCCGCACGTGACCATGTGTACCCCATCGCCTCGTCCGGGAGCCGGTTTTGTGGACCCGGAACTCTGGCACAACCGGGAAAATGATCCGACGTCGCTCAGGTTGGAGTTCGATGGCATGAAGGGTCGTCAGTGGTTAATGAAATGGTTGCCATCAAGGGCATATGACAATGGGGTTTATTTGGTCTTTGCCAATCCTGTCGGCATGGATGATGACCAGTTGAAAAACGGATGCTCGATGATACTGGACCCGTTCGGGGATATTGTTGCCGAATGCCGGCGGCTGGGCGATGAGGTGGTAACCACGACCATCGTTCCGGAGAAACTGCAGCAGTCAGGTGGTTATCGCTACCGTGAGGCACGCAGGCCGGATTTATACCGCGACATTATCGGGCAGCCGCATGTGTCGGAGCAGAAGGTGGCGTGGTTGCCACGT
>CAYMXK010000006.1:7089-17069 GCA_964393915.1 uncultured Prolixibacteraceae bacterium | reverse complement strand
AAGATCTTTTTGAATTTCTCGACTTTGGGTGCCACTACATACTGGCAGTAAGGCTCGCCGGAGTTGCGGGCAAAGTAATTTTTGTGGTAATCTTCGGCTTCGTAAAAATTGGTGAATGCCGTTACTTCCGTGACGATCGGATCAGTATAGACCTTTTCTTTCTCAAAAAGCCGGATTACCTCTTCTGAAATCTCTTTCTGGGCTTCGGAATGGTAAAAAATGGCAGACCGGTAATGGGTACCCACGTCGGCCCCCTGACGGTTGAGGGTTGTTGGGTCGTGTGTCATAAAAAACACCTCAAGTATTTCGGTGAACGTAACAACTTCCGGATCGAAAATGATCTGAATGGATTCGGCGTGACCCGTTCTGCCGGTTGTCACTTCGCGGTATGCAGGATTTTTTATGTGTCCTCCGCTGTATCCGGGTGTTACGCTTTCAACACCTTTCAACCCCAGAAACACTGCTTCGGTGCACCAGAAACATCCACCGGCAAGGGTGGCCTTCTCTTTTTCAATATTCATAGCCATAACATTAAGGGTTAATAAAACGATGCCTGTGGTCATCAGGGATTTCTTGCCGGGCATGATGCCAATCCGGCGAAACATTTTCTTTTCAAATTCCCAGAAAAACCTGAACTGTCCGAACACAAAGGCGATGATGAGCTGCAGAATCTGGTAGACGGGAAAAATAATCAGTATATACAAGGGGACTTTAATAAAAAACGAGGCATCGGGAGCCAGTCCGAGCAATGGCCAGATGGCTTTTCTCACCCAGAGGGTCGCCATTCCGGTGAGTGAAAACACAATGAGAATGAGGATGAATTGTATGTTGGAGTCGATATTCCAGCGTTTTTTAAGTCGATTAACCATAGATGCAAACTTTTGATTTAAACAAGAAAGTGGCAAATATGTTGAAAAATTGCCACAAATTGGTCCCTCGGTGCTTCTCCCCTTGGGATGACAAAAAGGTCCCACGGTGCTTCGCCCCTCGGGATGACAGAAAGGTCCCTCGTTTCACTCGGGATGACAAAGTTAGCCACGAATGCACGAATGAAATTTTTCCCACAGAATACGCTGATTTTCACCCCCGATTGAATCGGGGCCCTCGGTGCTTTGCCCCTCGGGCTAAAAAAAGAAGAAGCCACAGATTCACCCGCGATTGAATTGGGGGCTTCTCGTGGGCGAACACAAGATTTGCCCCTACGCGAGGTACCATCTCCGATCTCCGATCTCCCGTCTCCGGCCTCCCGTCTCCGTTTTCCGGTCTCCGTTCTCCGTCTTCCGGTCTCCGTTTATAATCCTTTCAGGAGGTAGGCGACGAACACGCCGGCATAGTTTCCAAAGGCGTAGCCAAGGATTCCGACTGTCAGTCCGCTGATAATCACCTCTTTGTTGCGAATGGCTGCCGCTACGGCCGGAACAAAGGGTGCCGAATAGGTGAGGGCCGTGATGGTGATAATGGTGGTGTCGGTATCGACTTTAAAGATTTTTGATAGCCCCACGTGGATGATCATAGAGCCGAAGATGGCCATGGCCACATAAAGGAAAAGGTTCAGGAACTTCACCTGGAACATGACGCTGAGATCGGCCATGGAGGAGAGGGCGAGCGAAAAGACGATGATGAAATACATGCCCAGCTGAAAGGTATTTTCGATGTTGCTGATCCTTTTGACCATCGAGGCCAGCAATCCAAGGGTGGTAATCGACAAAATCAGGACGGTCATAAAACTGGTTTTTCCGGCCAGACTGCTGAGGCCGAAACTGATACCCACAATGGCGAGAGAGAGGAGGAAGGCCAGTCCGAGTTTTAAGGCGGCTTTCCGGCTTAGCATGCCAAGGTAATTGTCGATTCCTTCGGTTTCCTTTGCAATTTTGCAGATCGCCTTGTGTTTTTTCGAATCCCTGAAATGGGGTAAAAAGAGGTTAAAGGTCCTTTGTGCGATGGTCATCAGAAAAAGCAGGCACAATGCCCCCAGAACCACATCGTAGGTATGGGTCAGAATAAAAATATGGGGACTTACTTCCACCGCAGTGGCAATGGCAGCCAGGTTGGGTGTCCCCCCGGTGTAAATTCCCACCAGCATACCGCCAACTTTCCATGATTCAGGGATGGAGCTGCCCCACAACAGGAAGCCGGCGAAAATGGCCGCAAAAAGGGAAACCATCGCGAGGATCATTGATTTTAACGCTTCCCCGGCCATTGAAAGCCATCTTTTCAGGTCGAGGGAAAAGAGCAGAAGGGGGATGGCAACCAGGATCACGATGGAGTAAATATTGGACTGTGTTGATGCGATCTGGTTGGCCAGCAAATCGGTTGTGGTTATGCTTCCGGCTTCGAAATGCTCCATCAGCAGGTCCTTTGGAAGCGCAGCGGCTCCTTCCTGCGCTGCCTGGAGGTGCCTTAGATTCTCACTTGCTTTGGGGAGGATGCCGATATTGCCCAGGATAAGGCCCACGGCATAAGCCATCACTACGGCACCGATCTTCCTGATCCTCTCAGAGATGTGGGTCAGGTAAATCAACACCACAGGGATGAGGAAATATCCAAGAATCAATAGAAGGGTGATCCACATGCGTGACACTTTTTGTTAATCAAATTTGAGTCTGCCCCGAAAAGCCATTTTGGCCACAAAGGCACAAAGACACCAAGAATTCACCAAGAGGACCCTGGATTTGCAGGAGCGGAGTGGAGCTAATCCAGCTCCAGGTCGACGTCGTGAAGCTCGTGCCAGGGAAGGCCGTGCTGGTTCAGGGCTTCCATAAACGGATCCGGATCGAATTCCTCGACGTTGAAGATGCCCGGTTTTTTCCAGAGCTCCTTCAGGTACATCATGGCCCCGATCATGGCGGGAACGCCGGTGGTGTAGCTGACAGCCTGCGTGCCGGTTTCGGCATAGGCTACCTCATGACTGGCATTGTTGTATATGTAATATGTCTTCTCTTTGCCATCCTTGATTCCCCTGATCCGGCAACCGATAGAGGTCTGGCCCTTGTAATTTTCACCCAGGTCGCCCGGGTTGGGCAGCACCGCTTTCAGGAACTGGATGGGCACAATCTCCCTCCCCTCATACATGATGGGTTCGATACTGGCCATTCCGATATTCTGGATCACCCTGAGGTGGGTCAGGTATTCCTGTCCGAAAGTCATCCAGAAGCGGGCCCTTTTCAGGGTGGGGAAATTTTTCACCAGCGATTCCAGCTCCTCATGGAAAATTAGGTAGGATTCCTTAGGGCCGATCTCCGGATAATTGAGCGGTTTATGAATTTCGTGGGGTTCGGTCTCCACCCACTTCCCGTTTTCCCAGTATTTTCCTTTCTGGGTAACTTCGCGGATATTGATTTCGGGGTTAAAGTTGGTGGCAAAGGCTTTGCCGTGGTCGCCGGCATTGCAGTCGACAATATCGAGATAGTGAATTTCATCAAAGTGGTGTTTGGCGGCATAAGCAGTAAATATGCTGGTAACGCCAGGGTCAAAACCGCAGCCCAGAATACCTGTGATACCGGCATTTGTAAAGCGGTCCTGGTAGGCCCACTGCCATTTGTATTCGAATTTGGCTTCATCCCTGGGCTCATAATTGGCGGTGTCGAGATAGCTGGTTTCGGTCTCCAGACAGGCATCCATGATGGTCAGGTCCTGATAGGGAAGGGCCACGTTGACCACCAGGTCGGGTTTAAAAGAGCGTATGAGCGCTACAAGCTGCGGTACATTGTCGGCATCCACCTGTGCCGTTTTAATGCGGTTTCCGCCGATTTTCCGGGCGATGGCATCACATTTCGATTTGGTGCGGCTCGCCAGCATGATGTCGGTAAAAACTTCGGGCAATGCAGCAGTTTTGTGCGCAACCACCGTGCCAACCCCTCCGGCTCCAATTATCAGTACTTTTCCCATGTCTGTATGTTTTTAAATTTTGTTAGTAACTACTCAGGTATCAAACCAGGCGCAAATTTACAGAAAAAAGAATTGCCACTTTCCCCGGTTAAGCCGATTTCCCTTGGAGTGGATCAAATTTCCCCGATTTTTATTTAAAAAACAAATTTCTCATCAAGGTTCAATTTTGATCTTTGAGCCCACTCCGAAAAGTCAAATACCACTAAATCCCCTGAAGAGGGCATTGAAGAGTTCATTGATTTTCAGCGAATTTCCGCCAACTGGCAAATCAGGGGTAAAAGAGTTGAAAATCAATGAATTCGGATTTGGAGTAGACTCATCGTTTAATTATGGTTGAAGCTTGGCAGCACCTGTCCGGATGCTCCATGCCGGGGCAGAATTATTGTCCGGGGCATCAGCTTTTAATCCGTCGGGAAAATTTCACAATAAGTGCAATATTGATGATAAACCCGCCCAGGACCAGCCAATAGCCTTCATTGCCGCCAGTGACTTCATTCATGATCCTGCCTGCAAGCGCAAGGGTACCTCCGGCGATGATTGCTGCGAGCGCATTCTTCCGGTTGACGGGCCATCCTGCCAGTCCGGCGATTACCGGGACAATAAACGCCCCGGAAAAGAAAGAGAGGGAAATCAGCAGGGCATTGAGGATGGAGGTGACTTTCAGGGAGATCAGCAGGCTGACAGCTCCCATCAGCACCACCAGCAGGCGGGTCAGCCGGAATGCCCCCGGTTTATCGAGATTGCCGCTGAAGAGCTCTGCGAGGATCATCGACGAGGTAAGCAGGGTGGTGTCGGCCGAGGACATTACCGCCGAAAGGAGTGCTGCGGCCATCAACCCCAGCGCCCATGGCGGAAGGAACGAGGTGCCCGGAAGTACAAACCCGTTTTCGGGCCCAGGGTGGGTAACGGCCATTACGCCCAGCCAGGTAAGCGCAAAGGCTACGGGAATTGTCAGGGTGGCTACCAGCAAAACGCTGTTGCGGGCCACCTTTTCATTGCGGGCACAGAAAATCCGCGAGTAGATGTCGGGGCCCACCACAAAGGTTACCGAATAGGTCAGCAGGAGGAAGAGCAGATCGGCCGGCGTGAAATTTTCATTGAAAATTGCCCCCGCTTCTGCTCCCGCCGGAGAATGCAGGGAATGTATGTTTTCATTTAAGGACGCTAAGGGTTCCGTATTGACAATCCGGAGGACAACCATGGTGAGGATGCCGGCCAGGATGATCAGCGCCTGGGCAAAGTCGGTCTTGAGGATGCTTAGCTGCCCGCCCGCAATGGTGTAGAAAATGAAAACCACTCCGCACAGCAGGGCGCCATCCTGGTAGCTCATCAACTGCAGACTGTTGAGGATTTTGGCGCCGGCGATGATCTGGGCAGCCACTATGCCGGTCCAGGCGATGGGGATTAGTATGCTGGCGGCTTTTTCGGCAGGTTTTCCGTAAAATTTCAGTAGCAGTTCGGGCAGTGTGTAATGGCCCAGCAGGCTGACCCTCTTGCTGATAAGCGATAAAGTAAACAGTCCGGCAGCGGCGCTGAGCAGAAACCATACCGCTGCCCAGCCGGCCTTCTGGCTCAGTTCTATGGTGCCCAGAATGGCAGAGCCCCCCATGATGGTGGCAAACAGGCTGCCCGACACCTGCCACCAGCTTCCGCGCTTCCCCGATATGTAATAGTCGGCGGCGGTTTTTACCCTGAAATATGAGTAAATCCCAATCCCTGTCACCACGGCGAGGTAAACAAAGAGTATTATCTTTATTTGAACCATGTGTTAAAACTTTTTCTCTCAGGTTGTGTTGCAAATATCTGAATTCATTTTGAAAGCTTTAAATTTGACAAATTAAATTTGACTGTATGATGAAAAAATACTTTTTAATTTCGCTGACAGCCTTTTTGTTGGCTTTTTACTCGTGTACAACGGAACAAAAAATTGCTCCGCCGCAGGCACAAAAAATTCCATATGAAATCGTGACCCACGGGCATGCACGGGTCGATAATTATTACTGGCTCAACCAGCGGGAGAATCCGGAAGTGGTTAATTATCTTGAAGCTGAGAACAGCTACCTGAAGGAAGTGATGAAACATACCGAACCCCTGCAGGAGAAATTATACAATGAAATCAGGGGAAAGATAAAGGAAACCGACGAGTCGGTGCCCTACCCCGACAACGGCTATTATTATTACAGCCGCACAGTAGAGGGCGGTGAGTACAGCATTCTGTGCCGTAAAAAGGGTTCGACGGATGCTCCGGAGGAAATCCTGCTTGATATAAATGAGATGGCAAAGGGGTATGCTTTCTACTCGGTGGGTGGAGCTTCGGTCAGTCCCGACAATAAAATTCTGGCCTATGCCGTGGATACTGTCAGCCGGCGCAACTACAACATCTATTTCAAAAACCTGGAAACCGGGGAGCTGCTTCCCGATATCATTCCGATGGCTACAGGCAACCTGGTTTGGGCCAATGACAACAAGACGGTCTTTTATGTGCTTCGGAACGCGGTTACCCTGAGGTCTGAAAAGATCATGAAACATACCCTGGGTACCCCTGTTACTGAAGATGAGCTGGTCTATTTCGAAGAGGATGAGACCTTTAACGCATATGTTTTCAAAACCAAATCGGAGCAGTACCTTATGATAGGCTCCTCCAGCACACTCACAAACGAATACCGTTACCTTGATGCCGGCAATCCATCCGGACAGTTCAGGGTAGTACAGCCGCGAATCAGGGGCCTGGAGTATTCGGTCAACCATGCGGGCGATTTCTTTTACATCTTAACCAACCTGGATGCGGTCAATTTCAGGCTGATGCGCACGCCGGTGGCAAAAACGGGCGTTGAAAACTGGCAGGAGGTCATCCCGCACAGGGCTGACGTGCTCCTTTCGGGCTTTGACCTGTTTAAGGATTTCCTTGTCGTGCAGGAACGCAAAGAGGGTATCAACCAGCTAAAGGTCATGCCATGGGAAGGCGACGGGGGTCATTATATCACCTTCGATGAAGAAGTCTACACGGTAGGTTTAAACGTGAACCGGGTTTATGATACTGATGTTCTGCGTTTTTCCTATACTTCGCTGACTACCCCCGCTTCGGTTTTTGATTATAACATGAAGTCGCGCGAGAGGGTGTTTCTAAAGCAGGACGAAATCCTGGGTGGATTTGATGCGGCCAATTACGAGACCAGGCGCGATTTTGCCACTGCAGCCGATGGCAAAAAGATTCCGCTGAGCATTGTTTACCGGAAGGGTTTTGAAAAGGACGGATCGCGGCCGGCCTTGCTTTATGGCTATGGATCATATGGCAGTACAATTGATCCGAGGTTCAGCCTGAGGATACTTCCGCTGCTCGACCGGGGTTTTGTTTACGTGATCGCCCACATCCGTGGAGAGCAGTTTTACGGGCGCCAATGGTACGAAGATGGTAAGCTGCTCAGAAAGATGAACACGTTCACCGATTTCAATGCCGCTGCGCAATACCTGGTTGATGAGAAATATGTTGCCCCGGATAAGTTGTTTGCAAAAGGAGGGAGCGCAGGCGGTTTGCTGATGGGGGCAGTTGTCAATCTCCGGCCTGAACTCTACAAGGGGATTATTGCGCAGGTGCCGTTCGTTGACGTGGTGACTACCATGCTCGATGAGTCCATCCCGCTCACAACCGGGGAGTTTGATGAATGGGGGAACCCGAAGGAGGAGGAATACTATCATTATATGTTGTCCTATTCTCCCTACGACAATGTAGAAGCCAAGGATTACCCGGCCATCCTGGTTACCACGGGCTTCCATGATTCGCAGGTCCAATACTGGGAACCCGCCAAGTGGGTGGCTAAACTGCGTGATTTGAAAACCGACAATAACCTGCTGCTGTTTCAAACACAGATGGATTACGGCCATGGCGGAGCTTCAGGCCGTTTTCAATGGATTGAGGACCTGGCGCTGGAGTATGCGTTTATATTTGATATGCTGGGGATGGAGTAATTTTTCTCCAAATGAAGACTGGAATGAAGGGAGATCGATCAGGACAATCCTTCTGAGGGATCATGGGTGTGATCATCCACCATGTCTTCATAATAATCGGGAACAAAGGTCTGTTCCTCTATGGGAGGACGGACATATCCCGATTGTTTCGGACGCGGTCCCAGTTCGATAACCGGAAGTTCGGTATCCTTGTAGGGGATCAGCGAGAGCAGGTGTTTCATGCAATTGAGCCGCGAACGGAGTTTGTCATCACCATCCACCACATACCAGGGCGATTGTTTGGTATCGGTGTAGGCAAACATTTCGTCTTTGGCCTGGGAGTATTCCACCCATTTTTTTCGTGAAACGATGTCCATTTCGCTGAATTTCCAGCGCTTAGCCGGATTTTTGATCCTGCTGATGAACCGTTTTTCCTGTTCCTCTTCACTAACTGAAAACCAGTACTTTATCAGGATAATACCTGACCGTATCAGCATCCTTTCAAAGCTGGGGCAGGAGCGGAGGAAATCCCAGTATTCCTCATCGGTGCAATATCCCATCACCTTTTCAACGCCTGCCCGGTTGTACCAGCTCCGGTCGAAAAGCACCAGTTCCCCGGACGCAGGAAGGTGTTGCACATAACGTTGAAAGTACCACTGTGATTTTTCCCTTTCGGTAGGGACCCCCAGGGCAACCATCCGGCATATGCGTGGATTGAGCGGTTCGGCGATCCGTTTGATGGCGCCACCTTTTCCGGCAGCATCCCGTCCTTCGAACAACACGATCACCTTGAGTTTTTCATTTTTTATCCAGTTCTGAAGCTTAACCAATTCTGCAAACAGGCTTTTCAGTTCTTTGTCGTAGAATTCCTGTTTTAGCTTCCCTGATTTTTTAAGAGGCAGATTTGTCATTTTGGTTTTGTTTTGAAGGTGAAAGTTACTTAAGTTTTTCCGAATTCCGATGGGAGTTGGCCGGTTTTTGCCCTGAAACAACGGCTAAAATAACTGTCGGATTCGAATCCGGTCTCGATAGCTACCTGTTTTACAGACATATCGGTCATAATCAGGAGTTCCTTTGCTTTGAGTATCCGCAGGTTTAACTGGAACTGGTGAGGGGAAAAGCCGGTGTATTTCTTGAAAAGCTTTCTGAAATTAGAATAACTGATGTTTTGGGTATGGGCAAATTCTTCAAAATCCATTTTTTTTTCCAGGTTCTGCCGGATCAGGAATTTGGTTTGTTCCACGACCGACTGGGCCGGGGTGCCTTCAAAGCGGCTGTACTTTATGTTGGCTATCAGCCGTCCGATCAGCGTAACCACGGTGCCCGAAGCTATAAGCTGAAATCCTGGTTTTTCCTCCTTCACCAGGTCAAAAATCCGATAGAAACAATCCAGCATATTTTCGTCATAGCCGAAGTTGATTACTGAAGCTTTTTGAATCGCCGGGTGGGACATCAGCATCCTGGCCACTGTTCCGTCGAAGCCGATGTACAATTCTGACCAACCTGTATTTTCATGTGGTTTATAGCGGTGCCAGACACCCGGATGCGCCAGGATTATTGTGCCGGGATTAATCATGCTGCTGCCTGAAGCAGATTCATGTATTCCCTGTCCTTCCGAGATATAAACCAACGCATAGTCATGTAAAATCCTTCCGTTCTGCCACCTGAAATAGTATCCGGAGGGATGGGCCCTCGATGGGTATTCGTCACCAGGCTGAACTTTCGTAAAGCCCGCAACATGGAGGTTTATGCCCCATTTAATATCTTCCTGACTGGGCGTGAGATATTTAAAGAAATTATTCATGGCTGATTGTCAAAAAGTGACATTGATTGGTCAATTTGTGCAATGTTAATGTTTTAAAAGTAAGTAAATTTGTTTGAAAATTTCAATATTTTTTAATCTTGAGTCCACTGAGATAAGTCAAAAGATTTAATTTGCCACCAAGGCACCAAGGCACCAAGAAGCACAAAGTATTGATTGTCTGATGAATAACATTGGTGATCCTTTGTTTGGCAGGAAAAGGCTTTTTAGAGCAGACTCAATCAATATTTCGACATTCTAATCAGGCTAAACATATTAAGGGATTCACCGTGTTTGAGTAAATCAATAATTTTCTAAATATATTACTAAACTGTTCAATAAAATG
>CAYMXK010000006.1:0-6989 GCA_964393915.1 uncultured Prolixibacteraceae bacterium | reverse complement strand
TGTTTGAGTAAATCAATAATTTTCTAAATATATTACTAAACTGTTCAATAAAATGATTAAAGTCGGCTTATTTGGCATCGGACTGGATACCTACTGGGGTCAGTTTGATGGATTACTGGACAAACTTCTTGCTTACCAGGCCTATATCAACTTAAACCTTAAAAGTTTCGGGGTAGATGTTGTGGATGCGGGGATGGTCGACAATCCTCAAAAGGCGAAGGAGGCAGCGGATTTACTGAAACAATCTGACGTTCAGCTTATTTTCCTCTATGTTTCAACGTATGCCCTCTCTTCAACCGTTTTGCCTGTAGTCAGGAATGTAGGCGTACCTGTTGTTGTGCTGAACCTGCAACCTGTCTCGAGTCTTAATTACGAGGAGTTTAACAATCTGGGCGACCGTGGAAAAATGACCGGCATATGGCTCGAACACTGCCAGGCCTGCTCGGTGCCTGAAATTGCCAATGTGTTGAACCGTTCGGGTTTAAGGTATGAGCTGGTCACCGGTTTTCTTTTCGAGGAGGCCGCCTGGAAAGAGATCGGCGAGTGGGCAGAGGCTGCCAGGGTGGCTGATGCACTGAACAACAACAGGATGGGCCTGCTGGGGCATTATTACTGTGGTATGCTTGATGTCTATACGGACCTGACCAAACAATCGGCCATTTTCGGAACTCATTTCGAGATAGTGGAAATGTGTGAACTGAAAAGGTTGCGTGATGAGGTTACCTCCGAAGAAGCAGAACAGAAGGTGGCGGAATTTTACCGGACATTTGATGTACTGCCCGAATGCGATCCTGCAGAAACGGAGAGGGCTGCCCGGACTTCGGTGGCGCTCGACAAGCTGGTTGCGGGTCATCGTCTGGGATCTCTGGCATATTACTATGAAGGACAGCCGGGCAATGACTATGAAAATATTGTGACTTCGGTGATTGCCGGAAATACTCTGCTTACAGGGAGGAACATCCCGGTGGCAGGTGAGTATGAAGTAAAGAATGCGCAGGCCATGAAGATTATCTCGGAATTTGGTGCAGGCGGCTCTTTTTCAGAGTTTTATCTAATGGATTTTGACGATGATGTGGTGATGTTGGGACACGATGGCCCTGCTCACTTTGCGATTGCGGAGGGCCGGGTGAATCTGGTTCCGCTCCCGGTTTATCATGGAAAACCAGGGAAAGGGCTTTCCATCCAGATGACGGTAAAAAACGGTCCGGTAACCCTGCTTTCGGTGGTTGAGGGTCCTGATAGCGTATTTCTGCTGGTGGCAGAGGGTGAATCAGTTCCCGGTCCGGTGCTGGCCATTGGCAACACCAACAGCCGCTACCGTTTCCCGGGGGGAGCACGCAACTTTATCAATAAATGGTCGAAGGCTGGTCCGGCGCACCATTGTGCCATCGGAACGGGGCACCTTGCCTCGCGGATAGGCAAACTTGGGAAGCTTTTGGGAATTGAGGTGCTGAATGTTACGTCGGAAGTCAGGTAGACACAAAGGCTGGTATAGCCACCAAGGCACCAAGGCACCAAGGAATCACGAAGAAAATCTTTTTGCCGTTTGTAGCCACGAATGCACGAATGCATGAAGAAAACCTTTTTGCCGCTGGTAGCCACGAATGCACGAATGAATGAAGATAAACTTTTTGCCGTTGGTAGCCACGAAGGCGCCAAGGCACCAAGGAATCACGAAGAAAAACTATTTGCCATGAAGGCTGACAGCCACGAAGGCACTAAGAATCACGAAGAAATTTTTGCCTTTGAAGCCACGAATGCACGAAGAATTACGAATAAAAACTTTTTGCCATGAAGGCTGGTAGGAACGAAGGCACTAAGAATTAAGAAGAAAACTCTTCAGAGGCAGTGAAGTTCAGTAGGATTGTGGTATTCCTTTACTAAATGATAGTTTATTTATGAAAGATGTTGCGCGATTTTTAGTCCTTATTTTAATGACAGGCTTCCTTGTCGGTTGCCAGTCAGCACCCGATCCATACGGCACCAAATACAAAGTCAGTTATGCCGAATTGCAAAGTGGCTTTGTAGACCCACCCGCAGAGTCAGGGATCCGCTCTTACTGGTGGTGGCTTAACAGCAATCTGACCAAAGACTGCATCACCAAGGACCTGGAAGCGATGAAGTCGAACGGCTACGGAGGAGCCATCATTTTTGATGCCGGATCTTCGAACTACGCCGTTGCTAAAAAGACCGAAGCAGGTCCTGCATTCCTGAGCGAGGAGTGGATGGAGCTGTTTGCCCATGCCGTGAGGGAGGCCGACCGGCTGGGACTTGAAATCTCACTCAACGTGCAAAGCGGATGGAACCCCGGGGGGCCTTCCGTTACGCCTGAACATGCCCTGAAAAAAATCACCTGGAGCGAGCTGGAGCTGGAAGGGCCGGCTAAAGTTACCGCAGAACTGCCTCTTCCCCCCAATATGTTATCATATAAGGATATTAAAGTGCTGGCTGTCAGGAATCTGGTCGACACGGTAACCAACCTTACCCGGATAAAGGACATTGGCATAAAGACATTCGAGCAGCGGATAGGAGGGTCGGGGATTTTTCCATTGCATCGTCTGCGCGAAGATTATGACGAACCTGATTTGCCTCTGCTGGAAAATGATTATGCCGACGTTACGGCTCATTTTAAGGAGGGTGTTCTCACCTGGGAGGTTCCTGAGGGTAGCTGGACCATTCTGCGGTTTGGCATGACCAATACGGGAAGACAGGTTTCCACTGCCAGCGACGGATGGGCAGGACTCTCGATGGACCATTTGAGCAGGGAGGCTTTGCTGCAGTTCGACAAGGATGTGATCACCCCGTTGATTGCCAAAGCCAAATCAGCAGGCAATGCATTGCAATTTATCCATACCGACAGCTGGGAAATGGGGGTTGCCAACTGGACAGACCAATTTGAACAACAGTTTTTGCAACGCTGGGGTTATGACATTACACCGTATCTCCCGGTAATCACGGACCGGATTGTAGGAAGCCGCGAAATATCCAACCGGTTCCTGCACGATTTTCGCCGGACCGTTGCCGACCTCGTTGCGGATGAGTTTTACCAGACTTTCAGTGAAATAGCCTACCGCGAAGGAATTTATACCCACCCTGAATCGGGCGGTCCGCATTCAGCGCCCATTGACGCCCTGCGCACCATGGGGTTCAATGACGTTCCCATGGGAGAGTTCTGGGTCCGCTCCAATACCCACAGGGTGGATGACGCACAGCGGCTCGCCGTCAAACAAAGCGCCAGCGCCGCCCATACATACGGCCGCCGGCTTGTGGCTGCCGAAGGCCCTACCAGCATCGGACCACACTGGGAGAGGCCGCCCAAAGAGTGCAAGAATGTGATCGACCGGATATTTTGCTCAGGGATAAACCGCATAGTCTGGCATACCTATACTGCATCACCTGACGAATACGGATTGCCTGGAAATGAATATTTTGCAGGTACTCACCTCAACCGGCACATTACCTGGTGGAATGAAGCAGGTGCCTTCATTAAATATATGAACCGTGCCTCCTTTATGTTGTCGCAAGGTCTCTTCACTGCCGATGCGCTCTACTATTACGGGGACGATACCCCCAACTTTGTCTTTCTCCGCGAGGAGGTTACCGACCTCGAACCCGGCTACGACTGGGACAAATGCAGTTACGACATCCTCATGGACAGGGTAAAGATAGAGGATGGCCGGATTGTGCTTCCTGACGGGATGAGCTACGCTATTCTGGTCCTGCCTGATCATAAAGCTATTAAAGCCGAAGTGCTCGAAAAAATCGAGGATTTGGTAAAGCAGGGGATGGTGCTTGTGGGGCCTAAGCCTCAGATGGCCTCCGGACTCAAGAATTTTCCGGAGTCTGACAAAACAGTGGAAGCCGCTGCCGGCAGGCTGTGGGGCAATATAAACGGAACCACGGTCATGGAGAATAAGGTGGGCAAAGGCAAGGTAATTTACGGCAAGACTCCGGCCGAGGTGCTCCGCAGCATGGGCATCCAGCCCGATTTTACCTATGACAGCCCATATCCCGATACCTTCCTGGATTTCATTCACAGGCATACCAGGACTGAAGATATCTATTTTGTGGTGAACAGGCTTGCACGGCATGGCATCAACGATACCCGCTACAGGTACCTCACCGATCTGCCCGACCGGTATGAACAGGTGGTGGCGAAGTTCAGGGTAACAGGCAAAACCCCTGAATTCTGGGACCCGATGACCGGAGAGATACATCCGGTGGCCATGTACCGCGAAGAGAACGGGTACACGCTGGTACCGATGCACCTGGCACCCGAGGGGTCGATGTTCGTCGTATTCAGGGATAAAAAGCAGGAAAAGCACATTCAGCGCCTCGAAAAGGACGGCGTTCCGGTGTGGCCTGAGTTCAGCCTTCCGGTTGGGGAGACTGCAGCGTTCACCTTCGAAAGAAATGAGGGAGGGATTACAGCATCGGTATCCCAGCCCGGAAATTATATTGTTCACTGGTCCGACAAATCGGTTTCCTCCTTTACCGCGGATGAGCCGTTGTTGGAGAAGAGCATTGCCGGGGAGTGGAAAATGAAGTTTCTGAGCCATTGGGGACCACAGGAAGAGGTGGTTGCTGACACGCTGGGTTCATGGAGCAATTCGCCCGATGAGGCCATAAAATTTTATTCCGGAAAGGTTGAATATTCCAATACCTTTGATTTGAGCAGCACTGAGATTTCAGGCAGGAGGGTGTTTCTTGACCTTGGAAATGTTCAGGAAATTGCCTCGCTGAAAGTAAATGGCAAGGATGCCGGCATTACCTGGATAGCGCCGTTCAGGCACGATATTACAGGGCTGATTGGGGAAGGGACCAACCACATTGTTGTAACGGTGGTTAATTCGTGGGTCAACCGACTGATCGGTGATGGCGGGAAGCCACCCGAAGAACGGTTTACCAGGACCAATGTGCTGAAGTTCGAAGGGGACAACAGGATGGATTTCATCAGAAAATCAGGCCTTATAAGCGATGTAAGCCTGCTGGTGAGTCAGGAAATTAAGGTGGAATAAGGTTTGGCAGACAAATGAAAACTTAACCACGAAGTGCACCATGTATTTCACACACAAAGTGATGTATATGAAAACTTTTTAATTGTGTTCCTTTGTGTGCTCATTTTGTGGTCTTTGTGGTTAAGAGCATATTGAAAAATAATGAATCATAATTATCTAAACGACAATGATATATAACTATTAATTAAACTGATTATTGATATGAATTCACGGGAAAGAGTTTTAAGGGCGCTGAAGCGGCTGCCGGGGCTTCCCGACAGGGTGCCCATCCAGTTTGAAATGTGCCGCCAGTTGAATGACCACTTTGGAAAAGTTTATGGTATTCCGGTTGAATATACTGAAAATCTGTACGAGGACGTCACCTATCGGATCAGCGCCAACGAGCTTCGCCTGGCCATGGGCAGCGATGTGGTGGTAACCGGTGCTTCCGTGTCGGATGATTACCGGATTATCAAGGATGATGAGGGTTGCTGGCTGAATGAATACGGCATGAAAATGCGGCAGGGGTCCATCTATGTGGAAGTGATTGAATACCCGCTGGCGGCGGCAGAATCGAAAGAGGACATTGATAATTACCGATTTCCTGATCCGGATGCCCCCGGAAGGTTCCGGGATGCAGAGCGGCTGGTGGGCAGGTACCACGATGATTACCTGGTTTTCGGGGATATTGAGGTAACCCTGTTTTCACTTGCGCACCAGTTGGTTGGAATGGAAAAGCTGCTCGTGGATATGATGATGGAGACAGAATATGTTGTGCCGTTGTTTGAGGCGTGTGCTGAATTTCAGACTCAGATGGGACTCCGGCTTATCGAAAAAGGGGTGGATGCCATTTGGTTTGGCGATGATTTTGGCACGCAAACCAATCTCATCATACCCCCCGAAACCTTCAGGGACCAGCTTAAGCCGTTATATGCCAAGATGATAGATCGGTTTAAAGCCGCGAAGCCGGATATTATACCCATCCTGCATTGCGATGGTGCGGTAGCTGAGCTGCTGGACGATATCAGGGAGATCGGGTTTGAAGTTTTCAATCCGGTTCAGCCGGGCGTTCCAGGTCATTTACCGGAGGATATGAAAAACAGGTTCGGCGACAAGTTTGCGTTCTGGGGGGCCATCGACCAGCAGGATTTGTTGCCTAACGGGACGGATGAGGAACTTGAAACCGACATCATCAACAAGATAAATGTATTGGGCAAGGGCGGCGGATATATGATCGCCCCGGCACATATACTGCAAAATGATGTTTCTCCCCAGCGGGTGGAGAAATTTATTGAGCTTTGCCTCAAACATGGAAAATACTGATTAATCTTATCCTATGAGACAACTTTTCATTGTTCTGGTAGCCCTGGGGATGTGGATTCCGGGCCAGGTAAAGGCCAGCGAGGTTCCGGCACCCTCAGGATTGATGGTCGAATTGCTTACGAGGCCTGACCTGACGCAGATAACGAACCCTGCACCAGGCTTCAGCTGGATAGTCAATTCGGCGACAAAAAACGATGTTCAGACAGCCTACCAGATAGTGGTGGCTGATGCCCCGTCAAAGCTGACCAGGCAGGAGGACCTCATCTGGGATTCAGGGAAGGTATTGTCCAGGCAATCGGCCAGTGTAAACTACGCAGGAAAGCCTCTGGCGTCGCTTACAACCTATTGGTGGAAGGTGCGCACCTGGAACGGGGCAGGTGAACCTTCGGGATGGAGTGCTCCTCAGCAGTTCAACACCGGCGATTTCGGCTATGAAAGGAAATGGCCGGGGGAGAGCAGGTGGGTACAGATCAATGGGCCCGATGGCGGGAGGTTATGGACTTTTGAAAACCGTCATCCCATCAGTTACCATAATTTTGGACCCGTTAAAACCACTGCGGGTAAAGGCCGGATATTTTATGATTTTGGGCGGGCAGCTTTTGCGGCGCCGGAAATTGAATATGAATACCATCCGGAGGCCAACCGGAAACAGCCTGATACCCTGTGGAT
>CAYMXK010000005.1:33995-34506 GCA_964393915.1 uncultured Prolixibacteraceae bacterium | reverse complement strand
ACAATTATGACATGGGCAGCATCTTCATCTCCGGGAAAAACTGGAAACTGGTGGCCCCCACTGAAACGGGCCCGCAATTATGGGGCGTAGGCGGTGAAGTGGTGCTTTGGGAGTCGTCAAACAGCGGCAAAACCTGGAAGAAAATAAGAAACATTACTTCGAACAGCAGGTATAACCACAGCTATGTACGCAGGCCCGTAAATTATGCCGCCCCTTTCTGCTTCTTCTGGGCAGATGGGCATCCGCATGAATTTACCAAATCGCAGCTTTATTTTGGTGATTTTGAGGGCAATGTCTGGCGCTTGCCATACGAGATGACCAAAGATTATGAGAATCCGGTGAAAATAGATTGAAGAGAGAGCCGTATATCGTGACGTAACTTTGCGTCCTTTGCGATTTCTTTGCGTCCTTGCGGTTAAATGAACTTTTCAGCAAACCCAAATCAATGTCGTTTAAGAATGATTAATGATTTTCAAACTACTCTAACCACAAAGACCGCAAAGTGAACACA
>CAYMXK010000005.1:9837-33985 GCA_964393915.1 uncultured Prolixibacteraceae bacterium | reverse complement strand
TTGCGTCCTTGCGGTTAAATGAACGTTTAATCACCTTTTCCCCCTAATCCAATTTTCTGCAATCCCGATTTAATCGGGATTAGGTACTCTGTACCTGAATTTCACCCTAATGCATCGCGACTGCTACTGTAGCGGTTGATTAAGGTGCTGCGCACCCACTTACCAGTAGTTAGGGGTTCAAAGTGTCGTTAAAAGTGCAGAGCACCGAAACATCAATCTCTTGTGCTGTTGTGAAATTCCTTCGGTGTTTTGCCATATTTCTTTTTAAACGACCTGATAAAATAGGACGTGGAATTGAATCCGACAAAGGCGCCAATTTCATCAATATTGTATTTGCCATTCCTCATGATCCTGACTGCATTTTTTAAACGGATATCCCGGATAAACTCTGTCGGATTCTGGTTGGTGGATGATTTGATTTTCCGGTGGAGGGTGCTGCTGCTTACATTTAATTCCTTTGCCAGCTGGATGGTATCAAAATCAGAATTTTGAAGATTCTTTTCAATTAATCTTACTGCGGTTTCAATTATTGAACCATTACCTGCCGGCAAGATTTCATTTTGAATATTTTTTTCCGCTCCCAGCCTTTTTTTAATCATCTCGCGGCTGGCAAGAATATTTTCAATCTGTGCAAGCAGCAATGATTCATTTACAGGTTTCACCAGATAGGCATCTGCCCCCTTTATGATGCTTTTTATTTGATAATCGCCTTCATATAAGGCGGTCAGCACAATAACCGGAATGTGGGAAGTAGGAATGCTGCCCTTTAAGGTTTGAATAACTTCAAATCCATCTTTCTCCGGCATAAGTATATCGGTAATAATGACATCCGGTTTTATTTCCTGTGCAATCTCAATAGCCTGTTTCCCGTTTTTTGCGGTAATGATCTTAAAATAGTTACTTAAATAATCCTTTAGGTAAGACCGTAATTCATCGTTGTCCTCGGCAAGCAACACTACTTTTCTGTTGCCCCCGGTGTTAATCTTCATTTCAGCTTCTGGTGTCCTGTTTTCTGACTTCTCCAGCGGAAACTGCACAATTATATTTTCTTTCTCAAATTCTTCATTATTGAAGGGTATGCTGAAAATAAATGTCGCCCCGTTTCCAGCTTCCGAGGAAACCATAATGTTGCCATTATTCAATCTGGCATATTCCTGGCAAAGATTTAAACCGATACCCGTTCCTGTATCTTTGTCATCGGGGTCTTTCGTAAATCTGTCGAAAACAATGGGCAACAACTCTTTTTTTATCCCTTTCCCAAAATCCCTTATTTTAATTTCAACGGCGTTGCCCGTAAATTGATTTCCCGAGCAAACAAATCCCAAATAATCCTCAGCTGTAATATGCTTATTTTCTATAGAAAGAATAATCTGCCCTTTTTCAGGTGAAAATTTCAAGGCATTGGATACTAAGTTGTATATGATTTTTTCAACCATGTCGGGGTCAACATTTACGAAAACTGATTTCAGGGTGGAGCTGAAGATGAAATTTATCTGTTTTTCCATTACCTGAAATTCAAAGCATTTGTATACTTCCTCTGCGAGGCTTACTAATTCTGTTTTCTGAAAGCCCGGCTTAAGTTTGCCCGTCTCAATTAACCTCAGGTCAAGTATTTGATTTGTCAGCCGCAGTAACCGTTTGGAATTTCGCTGAATAATGTTCAGATGTTTTGTTGTACTCTCATCGTATTGAAATTTTTTAATGAGATTATTCAAGGGGGAGATTATCAGTGTTAACGGGGTTCTGACTTCGTGTGAAATATTGGTAAAAAATTTCAGTTTTTCAGCGTATAGCATTTCTCTGGCTTCACTCTTAAAACGTTCAGCCAGAATTTCCTTTCGTAACCGGATCCGGTACCGTAGTTCCTTGAAGAAGGCAACAGCAATTCCAATAACTATTAACAGGTAGGCTGCCTTAGCATACCACCGGAGCCAGATTTGCTGCTTAACCGAAATTTCCAGTCTGTAGGGCGTACTACTCCAAACTCCATCGTTATTTGATCCGTACACTTCTAATGTATATTTGCCCGGTGGAATTTTCGTATATACGATATCCTGGTTTTGGCCAGTCTCAGTCCATTCATTGGTATAATTCATCAACCGGTATTTAAATCTGTTTTTTTGAGGTTTAATAAAGTTATCGGTAACTACCCCAAATATTAAGGAGTTCTGGTTGTGATTTAATTCAATGGTTCTTAATTCCGCAGCGTTTCCTGAATTTGCCACGATATTGTCCAGGTCGGAAACCGGCTTGTTGTTAATCAGGATTTTAGAAAGGAAAATTTCAGGCTCATGGGTGTTCTGTTTTATAATTCCAGGATCTATAATATTAAACCCGTTTGTTGAACCAAACATTAAATCACCGTTTTCACATAAAAATGCTGAATTGGGAATATATTGCTCTCCCGATAATCCATCAATTGAATTAAAGCCTTTTATCTCTCCGGTTTGCCAGGAGTACCAGAAGATGCCGTGATTGGTCGTGAACCACATATCCTGATTCTTATCTCTGATGATGCTGTATACATCCATGTTTTGCATCAGGCTGGCCCCGACAGAATCATTTTCCGGATAATACATGAACAATCCTTTGCCTCTGGTGCCAATCCAGAAATGCCCGTTTTTATCTTCACTTATGGTAAAAATCATTGTTTTACCCTGGGTGTATTCTGTATTTCCTCTTAAACATTTTCTGATTTCATCTGAACCTGCCTCTTTCACAAAAAGACCTCCATCAGTGCATATCCAAAGATTATGGGCCGAGTCAAAGAATAAGTTCCAGATTCTTTCCGACGAGGATTCTTCACTTTTCAACTCATGAATATCTAATTTTTGAATTGACCCATTTACCGGGTTGTATTTAAATAATCCCCATCCCCTGGTTGCAAACCAGAATTCATTATCAAGGAAGGCCGAGGTTGCTACAATAAAACGGTCGGTCAGTATGTCGCTTTCGATTTTTTTCAGGGTACCTTCTGCCTGATTATACTGCCATGTGCCCGCATCGAACGTGCCTATAAGCAACACATCAGAACCATTATTTACCAACGACTTAACGCGTTGGAGTTCTTTCCTGTCAAACAATTTATTCCGGGTGGAAAATTCATTGGTTTGTCTGTTAAAGAAACTGATGCCTGCCTGTTCGCTTCCGACCAAAATCTCCCCGTTCTGCAACTGTGCAAATGATGAGATTATGCTCTTTGGTTCGTTTTTCTCATACGGGACTTTCCTGATGTGGGTAAAATTGTAATTAAAATCATTGAAATAGGCAATTCCACCCGACCAGGTACCTACCCAGATACCATTGTTTTTTCCCTGATAGAACTCATAAATACTATTATTAGGTAGTCCGTTATTCAATTTATTTGTAATTGTTATGTTCTTTTCGGGGGTAATTATTGTAATCCCCTGATAGGTGCCGATCCATATTTCACCGTTTGCCCTTTTAATAATTCGCCTGACCCTGTTGCTTGCAATATTGTTCTTCCCGGTCAGGTTTTCATCTAATTCATTAATTTTTAATCCGTTCAGAGTTACTACATCAACGCCGTCTCCTTCGTAACCTATGTAGTATTTGTTTTGGTCAAAACAAACAGATCTTACTGCCGTGTTCCCAAAATCTGATAAAAGCGATAAACCTGAAGGAATATCCTTTCCATAAAAGACCTTTCCATCAGCGGTGCCAACCAATAAAGTGCCTTTCTCATCCTTCCCTAAGTACGAAATGTGGTTCCTTCCCGTAAAAGGCCCAATAGTTACCTCTTTAAGGGTTGAATCAGCATCCAGGAAAGTGTATAAAGCCCCGGATGCCGAAATAACAAATTGATTGTCATTAAATTGCATAATTTCAGTGACATCTGGTTTAATTTCAGACGATGCACTGGGGAACAATAATTCTATCCGTTCAAATTGGTTATTTGAACTTTCAAACCTGTACAATCCAAATTCGGTGCAAACCCAAAGCTGGCAATTGTTATCTGTGTAAACTTTATGAATGGCAAATGACTGGGGTGTGTTTGAATGCGGGGGAACCAGGCTGATTTTTTCAATAACGGAGGTATTGTAATAGTATAACCCATTGTTGTTGCCGAACCAGATAAAACCATTGCAATCTTCAGTTATCGTAGCAATTGCGTCGAAGGCAAATCCTGATTCAGGGGAAACTTTCTGGAAAAAATAATTTTTCTCATTTGCACAGGCAATATAGATAGACAGGACACAACCTAAAATAATTACTATCCGTTTCATCTTTTTATTTATAAAAGTACGATTCAAGAAAAAATCACCAGTCAAACTGTGCCGTTTTCTATATAACTATTTATCCAAATGACAAATTAGTTATAATTCCGGAGGAAATATACACCATAATTCATAATTCCTTTCGATTTCGCCTGAGTAAAATTTGACTGAAAATTGAATATATCATTCATTTTGAAGGAATACTTCATGTTTGGTCAATATTTGATATTGTTTGATGTAATAGTTAAACTTCCTTCTCATGTTAACCCATAAAATTGCACTGAAAATAAACAATTCATATGCACCAATAAAAATTTACTAAACTCAATTCAAAATTCTATGAAAGAAAAACAAATGTTTAAAAAAGCGATTTTATCTCTTGCTTTGGTGTTATCTGTAATCCTGATGGTTAATGCCCAAAGCAGGGAAATTACAGGCCGGGTAATTGATGAGGAAGGATTGCCATTGCCGGGCGTATCTGTTGTGGTTAAGGGAACCACTGTCGGGACAGTTTCAGACCCCGACGGGAACTATCGGTTGACTGCTGCGGGACAAAATGCAGTGCTGGTGTTTTCATTCATCGGCATGAAACCCGAAGAGGTTGTTGTCAGAAATCAGGCAGTAATTAATGTCACACTGAAAGCTGAGGCCTACAGCCTTGATGAAGTGGTAGCCGTTGGTTATGGAACCATGAGGAAAGCCAACCTCACCGGGTCAGTTGACATGGTAACTGCCGAACGTCTGGAAGGGCGTCCGATCACCGACGTTGGCCAGGGATTACAGGGTCTGATCCCCAACCTGAATGTCACCATTTTCAGTGGAGACCCCACCCGAAGTGTGGATCTGAACGTTCGAGGATTTGAATCCATCAACGGGGGTGAACCTCTGGTGCTGGTGGATGGTGTTCCCATGGATTTAAACCGGATCAACCCACAGGATATTGAAAGCATCACAGTGCTGAAAGATGCTGCCGCCGGAGCTGTTTATGGTGCCAGGGCCGCATTTGGCGTTATCATGGTAAAAACCAAGAGAGGGACAGGCGACATCAGTGTCAGGCTTAGCACTGAATTATCCAGGGACGTACCGATTTTTCACGTTAATCCCGTCGAAAATGGCTACGAATATGCTTCCATCAGGAACCAGATACTCGTTGCCGGTGGCGGTACCCAGTATTACAACGACGATTACATGGGCCGGTTGAAAACATATTGGGATAATCCGGCCAGTCAGCCCGGATATGCAGTTGTGAACGGTGTTTTCGAAAACTATGAATACACCCGCATGGCTAAGGAAGTCATGAATACATTCTCTCCCAAACAGAAGTACGATCTCTCAGTTGCCGGTTCAACCGAAAAATCGAGTTTTTACACCTCGTTTGGGTTTTTGAATACCGACGGGTTCATGAACCTTGAAGGCAACGACAACTTTAAAAGGTACAACATCCTGATGAAAGGCGATTTTAAGATCAATGACTGGTTTTCAATCGACCAGCAAATCACAATCAATTCGCAGGTCTCGGATAAACCTGCACAGGCACCCATTAATTCATTGATCAGGGTAGAGCCGATACGGGCATTTGTTGTTCCTTACCTAGAAGATTATCCTGAACTCGAAGGGGAGTATTGGTCGAACCCGAATGAATTTATGCTTCAGAATCAGGTTGAAAACGGTGGCCGCGCCAAATGGAGCAATACCGATACCTGGCTGAAATCGGGTGTTAAACTTGACCCTGTAAAAGGACTGCAAATTGTATCCGATTTTTCCTACCGTATTTTTAACCGGCAGTTCGAAAGGGGAGCTCCCCAGTACAGGTCTGTGAACTACGACCTTACCAAGGAGAATCACTTTGACTATTTTGGTGATAACACCGTGTCTGTTTCAAGCAATCATGACCAATACTATGTTTTCAACACTTATGCTGAATACACCATGAAAAGCCTTGAAAACCATTTCATTAAGGGGATGGTTGGGTTTAACCAGGAATGGGGAAGATTTTCCAGGGTAAGTGGTTCTGCTTTGTACCCCGTTTCAGGAACTGTTATCGACATTGGTGCCACAACCGGCACTCAGTCAATAACCGGAGGAAAAGAACATGTCGCTCTGAGGGGCGCTTTTTACCGTTTTAATTACATATTTAAGGACAAATACCTTTTCGAGGCAAATGGCCGCTACGACGGTACATCCAGGTTCGGGATGAACTCCAGGTTCGGATTCTTCCCTTCTTTCTCTGCAGCCTGGAGAATATCAAACGAAGGTTTTATGGCCGGCACCAAACATATTCTTGACGACTTAAAATTCAGAGTTTCGTATGGCACATTGGGGAACCAGGTAGTGCAAAATCCAAATAATTCACAAAACTATTATCCCTACATCGCCACTATGTCAGTCACTGAATCCAACTTCCCGCTGGCTACCGGCAAGCTGCCTGTTATAAGAATGCCTGGGCTGATCAGCCCAGACCTTACCTGGGAAACGGTGGTCTCAAAAAACCTTGGAGTTGACCTTTCGGTTTTCAAACAAAGACTCAATGCATCATTCGATATCTATTCGCGTGCAACAACAGATATGCTTATGCGGATGGATTACCCTGATATCCTGGGCACCAACGCGCCTTTTGAAAATGCAGCGGACCTTATCAACAAAGGATGGGAATTTTCAATAAAATGGCGAGACAGAATTGCAAGTGACCTGAGCTATGACCTCGCCTTTTCACTGGCCGACTGGACTGCAGAGATTACGAAGTATGAAAATCCTTCAGGCGCGATAGGTGAGCACTATGTGGGAGAAAAACTTGGCGAAATATGGGGATATGAAACTGTTGGTTTTATTCAGGACGAGGAGCAACTTGCCAATATACCAGACCAGTCGGCACTTGGCATCGGATGGATGGTAGGCGATCTTGAATTCAAGGACCTTAACAATGATGGCAAGATCAACCAGGGGAGCAATACCTTGTCGGACCCGGGCGACAGGCGAGTTATCGGGAATCAATCACCCAGATACACCTTTGGCCTCAATTCCGGAATAAATTATAAGGACTTTTCCATTGCAGCCTTTTTTCAGGGCATCGGGAAAAGAGATTATTATCCATCAAGGAACAGCTGGACCTGGTTTTTCCCGTTTGCCTCGTTAAACATGGACAGGCAATGGATTGACGATGCCTGGCGTCCTGATAACCGGGAAGCCTACTGGCCTGCAATTCAATATACAACGAAAAACTACGCTCCGCAGACAAGGTACCTGCAGAATGCCGCTTATGTTCGTGTAAAAAGTCTCACAGTCAGTTATAACCTGCCCGTGTCGTTGCTTGGTAAAGTCGGGGTAAAGAGTGGCAGATTCTATATAGCAGGACAAAACCTGTGGGAGTTGTCTAAAATCAGAAAACCCCTTGATCCGGAGTATGTATTCAGCAACTCAATTGATTATCCTCTGATGCGTACCTATTCAGTTGGTCTTATTATTAACTTTTAATATCGAACGAGATGAATAAAATATATTTAAAAAGCAGCGCTATCATTTTCTTTATGCTCCTGCTCGGAAGTTGCAACAACGATTTTCTCGAAAGGTATCCTTTGGATCAGTTGAGCAGTGAAACTTACTGGAATAACGAAACTGAGCTGATGAATTACAACAATGGATTGTATGACCTTATAAAAGATGATGAAAATTATCCGATCCTGATGGGTCTCGGACCTGGAGCCGGAGTCAGGTTCTATACAGGAATATGGTGGCAGGACGAAATGAGCGACAACCTCGCCCCGACACATGGCCGTGCCGAAGAATTTTTCAAGATAAGGTTCGGCAAACATGTGGTTCAGACCAATCCTCGGCCTACAGGCTGGACGGGCTGGAATTTAATCCGGAATATTAACTTTGGACTTGCCAATTACGACAGGGCGCAGGTGACCGATGTTGTCAAAAACAAGTACAAGGCAGAAGCCAGGTTATTCAGAGGATGGTTCTATGCCGAAAAGGTATCAAAATTTGGCGATGTCCAATGGGTTGACAAAGTTCTGAATATCGACGATGAGGAGATATTGTACGGACAACGCGACAGCCGTGTTTTTGTCATGGACAAGGTAATGGAAGACCTCGATTTTGCTGTTGCCCATCTTCCTGTGAGCTGGAACGACGGACAAAATCCCAGCCGTGTCAACAAATGGGTTGCCCTGGCCGTAAAATCAAGAATCTGTCTTTTTGAGGGAACATGGAGGCATTACCATGGTATGCCGGATGCCGAAAAATGGTTAAATGCCTGTGTGGCAGCTTCAAAAGAATTGATGGACAATGGTGGATTCAGACTGTTCTCCACAGGGAATCCGCAATCGGACTACAGACACCATTTATGGCAGAAGAGCCAGATGGGGAATCCGGAAGTTATATACTGGCGGAAATATGAAGAGGGCATTAACAGTCATTTCGCATCACGCCTCTTTTTGAATTACAACGGTGGAGCCACGAAGAGTTTTGTGGAAGATGTTTTATGCAACGATGGATTGCCAATTAATTTGTCAGATAAATACGCAGGCGATGCGGTGATCGAGGATGTGTTTATTAACCGCGACCCAAGACTCAGGCAATGTGTATTACACCCCGCCGACAAGGTGGCGCTGATGTATCCGAACGACACCCGGACCTATCCCAGGATTACCGGGATGAGCGGTGGCGGAAATACTTCCACCACAGGTTATCATGTCATTAAGCACTGGAATGCCGCAGATGAAATCATGCCCAGGGATTTCCATACTGCCTCTCCGCCGTGTTTGCGACTGGCCGAAATCTATCTAAATTATGCCGAAGCAAAGGCGGTTTTGGGAACTATTTCCCAGGCTGATCTTGATGCCACAATCAACAAGTTGCGCGACAGGGTGGCGATGCCTCATTTAACCATGAACCCTCCCATGGACCCGAGGTATGCCAATGATGGGGTTTCGGCCTTAATGGTGGAAATCAGGCGTGAACGCCGGGTGGAGTTATTCCTCGAAGGCCATCGCTACCACGATATCAGGCGATGGAAGCAAGGGAAAAAATTTGAAGAGTCAGACTATGGTATTTTGTGGGATGATGTCGCTAAAAAGAGATTCCCAACAGCGCAGGTTAAAACAGCCATGATTAATGGAAAACCATACATCGATGTGCGTGCGAGCTGGACTACTTTTTATGCCAACCCGGTCTGGGATGATAAAATGTACCTGTGGCCATTGCCATTGAGCGCTATTTCACAAAACCCAGAACTGGGCCAGAATCCCGGTTGGGAATAGTTTAGTTGGTTAATTTTCGGTTAAGTAGTTGAGGTGCGTTAGCCACTAGCGCACCTCAATTTACAAAACCCGTTGTTTTTCATAGTTCTGCCTGGTGCTGGCAATTCCAATTTTCACTAATCTTGGTGAACCTTTGTGTCTTCGTGTCTTCGTGGCAGACCAGGTCTTTCCATTTTTGACTCAATCTTTATTTACACGCAAGCAACAATAAAATTTTCATAGGGATAACATCGAAATGCACTGGCATTCTGTTGAATACCCAAAAAAAGCCAACGGTAATAGGATTAATACCTTTAAAAACTTACAATCTGTAATAAAATGAAGAAATCAATTTCAAAACCTTTAGTTTTTTTAATCATCATTTTCTCATTCATTTCCTGCAGGCAGGATGGCCCACAATTACAATGGGACGACACCAAGGCTATGATAAAAGCGCTGCAATGGCAGGAACAACATCCGGTTTTTGCATTGGCTCCTACTGATTGGACAAATGGAGCCTATTATATTGGAGTAACCAAAGCTTACCAGGCAACACAAGACCCCTTATTTTTAGCAGCCATCAAAACAATGGGGTACAGAAACGAATGGAAGCCTTTCAAACGCACCTATCATGCCGATGACATTGCCATCTCATATCCATATCTTTTCGCGAGTACAACCCGAAATGATCTTGTTGATTTAGAACCTACCAAATCATGGATTGATACACATTTATTTGAACCTAATGAATGGAAAGATGGGACCACCCCTCAAAAGAATATATTGTGGTGGTGGTGCGATGCCCTTTTTATGGCTCCTCCTGTAATTGCTTATTATGCGGAGTTAACGGGCGATCAAAAATACCTTGATGCCATGCATAAATATTTCATGGAATCCTATGACCTTCTTTTCGACAAAGAAGAATCTTTATTTGCCCGGGATGTCAGGTTTAAAATAACCGGAAGCAATAAAGAGCTGAAGGAAGAAAATGGAGAAAAAATATTCTGGTCGCGCGGAAACGGATGGGTGCTGGGTGGTTTGGCGCTGATTCTTGAATTATTGCCTAAAGAGTATGAGCTTTATCCATTTTATGCGGAGTTGTATAAAACCATGGCGAAACGAATTAAAGAAATTCAGCCTGAAGATGGATTATGGCGGGTAAGCCTGCTTTATCCCGAAGGGTATGAACACGGCGAGGTCAGTGGCAGCGGGTTCTTTACCTATGCACTGGCATGGGGGATTAACAACGGTTTGTTGAATGAAGATGAATATAAACCGGTTGTGATGAAGGCCTGGAAAGCTTTGCGCGAATGCCAGCATGAGGATGGAATGGTGGGTTGGGTTCAAAATATCGGGGACTCACCCAAGCCTGCCAATAGAAACAGTTGGCAGAATTACGGAACCGGTGCTTTTCTATTGGCAGGTAGTGAAATCATCAAATTAAATAAGTAAATTGCCTCTTGCAGGTTAAATGAGAAAGGCAACTCAGCAGTTTACAACTTTGATATACCTGAAATAGAAGCATTTACTAAAATATGCTTTCTGTTCAAAGAGAAAAACGGTGACCTGCTTGAATTGGCTACATTCGAATTTAAATAATCACAAAATGAAGAGATATATACTGGCATTTGCAGTGATAGCTGTAATAACAGCATGCACCTATAAGAAACAGGAAAATTTGAGATCTGGTCCTGGAAATGCAACAATGCACGAAATGCTGATTGATTCGGTTTGGGCGGCCAACCGCGTCTATTTCGCCCTGCAAACAGTTGGCAACATGCAGTTTGTGGCATATTACGACATAAACCGGATGATGACAGTCGCTTCGCGAAAACTAAACAGCGACCGTTGGGAAAAGAAAACCCTGACCAACCGGCTGAACTGGGATTCTCACAACAGTGTTGTACTTGCAGTTGACAAGAAAGGGTATATTCATGTGAGCGGTAATATGCATGTAAATCCTCTTGTTTATTACAGAAGCGCGAAGCCTTACGATATAAGCACAATGGCTGAGTTCAACGCCATGACCGGAAGCGATGAGGACGATGTTACGTATCCTAAGTTTTTCTTCAGCCAGAATGGAGATTTGCTTTTTTCATATCGCTCAGGAAGCTGTGGCAATGGCAATATTCTGGTAAACCGCTTTCTCCCGGATGAGGGAAAATGGGAACGTTACCTGAAACAACCATTGTTTGAAGGTATCGAGCAGAATGATACCCGGGCAGCCTACCACAGATTTTTAAAAGATAGCGATGGAATTTTCCATTTTATATGGATTTGGCGCTGGACGCCGGCAGTGGAAACAAGTCACCAGATTTGCTATGCCACATCGCCTGATTTAATCCATTGGAAGAATGTTTCCGGAGAAAATATCAGTTTGCCTTTCCGCCCTGACGATCCGCAGGTAATTGTGGATCCAACTCCATCGAAAGGGGGAATGCACAATGGCAGGTACAATTTAATCCTGGATAATAAAGGCAAGCCCGTTATCGGTTACCTGAAATACGATGAAGCGGGTCTGACCCAATTGCACCTGGCGAAATTCATCGATGACAAATGGGAAATTAGAAAAATAAGCAATTGGGATTTCAGATGGGAATTTTTTGGAGGGGGCGACAAAATGACTGCTGGCGGGGAATTTGATTTTCGTGGGCTGACAAACGACGGATTACTTGTAATTGACTGGAAAACAGAAAATGGCAATTCGGGCAGCTATGTTGTTAATGCCGAAACCCTGGAACGCATGAATCAGAATGTAACGCTGCCACCCAAATATCCTGAAGAAGTGCACCAGAGAATGTACAATAATCCTGACATGGGTGTGAGAATAATTGAAGATTTGAATGCTGAGTTCACTTCCCCATTTAAAAACCTGCTGAAATGGGAAACCATGCCACCCAGTCATGGACGACATGCTCCCGAAATAATTCCTGATAAACCGGTGAGCAAGCTTTTATTGGTAACTATAAAAGAGAATTAAAACGCTATCACACTTAAATATGGATTCATGAAACTATCAGCAGTAACCATCATCATTTTACCAGGCTTATTTCCGGGGCATATAGCGCTGCAGCTTCATAAATATTCCGACAATTTTATCCGCTTTAAGGATATTGAAATCCGGATGGTTTAATAGTATTTTAGGACATTTTTAACTGATGTTTATGGCAAAATCAATGATTATATCTCTGGTTCCCCAACGACGAAACTGCCAGAGCAGTGGCTCGAGGCACATGTTAATGAGAAGTCTTCTGGCAGGAATTATTTTGACAAGCTGGTTTTCGTTACAGGCACAAATTAGTGTGTCGTTTCTTGAAAGCACTCAAATATCCACCGAAGGTCTCTATTTTGAAGGCGAAAAGGGAGTTAACTACCAATTCGGGAAAAGAATTACACCACATGGCGATTGCATTGATGTGGTGAACGGGTACGTGTTTGTTACATGGTACAAAGGGGGAATGGACAAACGAAACCTGATGGTATCGCGCAAAAAAGTGGATGGCGGGCAATGGAAAACCATCGAGTTTCCCGATCAGCATATTGGTTTCAGGGGCAATCCCACCATTGGCGATTCGCACAATACTGCCGCGATTACCGTTTGCCCTATCGATGGTACCGTACATCTGATTTACGATATGCATGCCTATTCAAAAACCGATTTTCCCAACAACTATTTCAACTACAGGGTTTCGGTGAAGAATGGCGCTTTTGTTCCCGATGAGCAATGGACATTGGCCAATTTCGGCCCCAAACGCCATTTTCTGAAAGAGGGAATCAATTATGAAAGGAGCACTTATCCGGGCTTTTTGAGGTTCGATGATGGCCGCATTTTGGTTGAACTGCGTTTTGGCGGTTCGGGCAATGGCAATGATGTGCTGGCTATTTACGATGGAACAAGCTGGTCGGAAAACCTGCAGTACAACAACGGGAATCAGCCGGGCGATGGCAAATACAGCATTTATGGAGGATATCAGTACCTGCACGGAAAGTTGATTGCAGGATATTCAATCAGGTATGCGACTGCCAACCTAGGAACCCATCCGCTTTATCAGCTTAACAACGGTTTTTATTATTCTGAAGCAAAATCACCCTATCAGGTTAACGATTGGACAGATATTCAAGGAAACTCCATCTCGTTGCCTGTACAGGATCCGACTTTTTTAAAGTTGGCTGAACCCTGCGATATTGGTATAGGAAACCGGATTGCCATCTCGCCTGTCTGGACAGCTACAAAAAGCGGGGCAATTCATTTCATCACCACTGTGAGCGGCAAAAATGTACATTTCTACAAGCCCTCCGGATCCGATAAGTTTAGTCATTCATTGAGTACTCCTGGCCCCGATGGCGACTTGTTTAGCTTTGGCACCCAGGTGTTGGTGGTGGCGCTCGAAAACGAACGGCCCATCGTTAAAGTAACGAATGAGGGGGAAAACAACTGGCAAACCATTTATCGGGAAACCACGGGCGACCGTTATCGCCACTGCAATGTGCGTATCGAGGGCGACAGGCTGTTTATTTATGCAATGAAAACAGGGTCGGGCGATGCACAGCCAATCACTTTGCTAAGCTATTCTTTAAAAAAAGTGGTGACCGGGAGTAATCTCCTGCCTGGATCTAAAAATCAGGATGTATATCCAAATCCGGTAACAGATCGGCTGCAAATCACGAATATAAAAAGTGGGACAACGATTGAACTTTTTGATCTTTTGGGGCGCAAACGGGTGGAACATTATTGTTTGCAGGATACGGAAGTGAAAGTCCTCGATGTAGCACAACTCGAAAAAGGGATTTACTTTTTAAAAACAGATGGTCAGAATCACGAAAAACTAGTGAAAAAATAAGATATGAGGCCAGCATTTTCCATATTGTTCGTTTGTTCCTTTTCTATAGTTTCCTGTTCTTCAAAGCAGCAGGAAAAGGAGCCTCTCAAACCAAACATTCTTTTTATTGCAGTTGACGACCTGCGGCCCGAGTTGAATTTTTACGGGGAAAGCCATATTAAATCGCCAAACCTCGATAAATTGGCCCGGGAGAGCCTTGTGTTTAACCGTGCCTATTGCAATGTTCCGGTTTGTGGCGCCTCCAGGGCCAGTTTGCTCACAGGCGCAAGGCCCACGCGTTTCAGGTATATTGATGCCCAAACCCGAAAAGATGTTGATAACCCCGGTGCAATTTCGTTGCCCAAATTGCTCAAAGAGAATGGATACAGCACCATTTCGAACGGTAAAGTTTTCCATCATGCAGATGATGATACACTTGCCTGGGATGAAATTTGGCGCCCGGACGGTAAATGGGCATACGCGTTAGAGGAAAATCAGAAAATCAGGGAAAATACATATAGAGGAATGCCTTTTGAATCTGCAAACGTGAACGACACCGTTTATAGGGATGGGAAACTTGCGGTAAAGGTTATTGATGATTTAAGAAAATTGAAAGATGCCGGGAAGCCCTTTTTCCTGACCATGGGACTTGGAAAACCTCACTTGCCCTTTTGTGCCCCTGAGAAATATTGGAAAATGTATGATAGAGACAGCATCTCTTTGCCTGAAAGTTATTCGCAACCGGAAACTACACCAAAGGAAGCATTTCACAACTACGGCGAACTGCGGAATTATGAAACAATTCCTAAAAAAGGGCACTTGCCTGAAGATCTAGCCAAACAACTTATTCATGGCTACTATGCCTGCGTAAGTTATATAGATGCTCAAATCGGTCTGGTAATCAACGAACTGGAAGCCCTGGGACTATCTGATAATACGATAATTGTCCTTTGGGGCGATCATGGCTGGAACCTGGGCGACCACCAGTTGTGGTGTAAACATTGTACATTCGAAACCGCCCTGCACTCCCCATTAGTGATAAAAGTACCCGGTAAAACGCATGGCGAAAAAACGGATGCCATAACCGAATTTATTGATATTTATCCGAGCCTTTGTGAGCTTACAGGTATTCAGATCCCTGAAACGGTCGAAGGGAAAAGTTTTGTGCCGGTCATCAAGGGCGAAAAATCAGACAAGGACTATGCTGTTTCGAAATTTAAAGATGCTGTTACATTGATAAAGGGAAACTACTTTTATACTGAATGGACAAATGATGAAGGTACAGCTTATGCCCGTATGCTGTTTGATCATACAACCGATCCTTTGGAATTGGATAATCTATCAGAAAAAAAAGAATACCAGGAAACGGTGCTGCAACTTTCGGCAGAACTTCGCGAAAAGTGGGGAGAAGATTTTCTGGTTAAACAATAAAAAGGAGCTATCTGATATGTACAAAGGGTTAAAAATTATTTCAAAAATTGATGATGAGGAAATCATACAGTACGTCATCACCCAATTTCAAAACGGGATTTACCGGGATGAAGGTCAGGGCATCTATTTTAAAGGGAGATTTGCTGTTGATACGTTAAACAGGAAAGGGTTGCAAAATATCTATATTGGCGAAGGTGAGGAACTTGTGTTTGGGAATGTGCGGTTAAAGCCTGAAAACAAAAGCAAAGCAGCCTTCAAATCTTATAGTGAAAATTAGCCCGGTGCAGGATGAAGTTGTTGACCTGCCTATTGATACCGGGACCTGCCACGAAGGCAACCAACAATGCAATGGAGATGAAGTAAAGACAATTTATTGGAAGTGAGTACAAAAACATTAAATACAACAAAGGATTTTCAGACAGTGAACCATAAAAACCATTTTTGATTATGAGACGCCTTAAATTATTCATTTTACTTTTTGCTATAACTTTTGCACAACATGCACCCGGACAAACCGCTAAAACCAGGCTTGTCCTGATGGCAGATATTGGCCACGACCCCGATGACGAGCAGCAGATCGTGCATTTGCTGATGTGCTCAAATGAGTTCGACCTTGAAGGACTAATTGCCGTTACCGGTCGCTACTTCAGACCCGATCCGAAGGATACTGTGAAAATACTAATGCCTGAATTGTTTGATTTTATTATTGACGGTTACGAAAAAGTATATCCCAACCTCTTGAAACATGCAACCGGCTGGAAAACTCCTGAATATTTACGAAGTATTGTGTCCCCCGGACAACCGGGCAACGGTTTGAAAGATGTTGGGCCGGGGCGGACAACTGCTGGTTCGCAGAGAATTATTGATGCTGTGCTGAAGGACGATCCCCGACCTTTGTACCTCATCTCAAACGGAGGGATGAATACGCTTGCACAGGCGCTGTTCGATTACAGGGAAAATCATTCAAAAGAGCAAATGGATGAATTTCTAAGGAAGATCAGGGTATATGACAATTCGGGGCAGGATGAATGCGGGGCATGGATATGCCATGAGTTTCCCGATATATTTTTTATACGCGGCAAGGTTCAGAACCGAACGTTCGGAGGCCCAACCAATAACAATCTCGGCCCACATTGCTGGAAACCCTTTGAGTACTCTCCATGGGGACAGCACCAGTGGGCCAAAGAGAATATTCAAACCAATCATGGCGCTTTGGGCGAATTGTACCCTGACAGAAAAGTGGACGGAAATTACCATTTTATCGGTGGAGGCGGGACGATTCCATGGGCTGGTTTAATCAACCCCGGACTGTCAGATATCTCCCAGCCTTCGTGGGGGGGCTGGAGTGGGCGATATTCAGCAATTAAATCGCTAAACCCACTTTCAGGGTTTCCTGTAATTCATGCCGATGAACAACAATTTTTCCCATTTATGGCCTATACCGATGGTGGCGATGTTGTTGACAAATGGATAAATCCTGCCGATGGGAAAAGCTACGAAGATATTTACGCACCTGGCTGGAGGTGGAGACAGGCCATCTGGAACGACTTAAAGGCCCGCATGGACTGGTGTGTGGCTTCATTCCCGAATGCCAACCACCACCCGGTTGCCGTTTTGAATGGCGACACTACCAATAATATCATCAGAATAAAGGCCAACTATCATGAAACCATTGATTTAGATGCAACTGGGTCATATGACCCCGATGGCGACAACTTAATATATAGTTGGTGGGTATATCCCGAAGCCGGTGAAAAACCTTACAGCATGCCTTTGGAAATTGAAAATTCAGCTTCAGTTAAAACTTCGCTGACCATACCAAAAGAGGCTGCAGGCAAAGCGCTGCACATTATTTTGGAAGTAACAGATGATAATGATATTGTACCTTTGGTCGACTATCGCAGGTTGGTGGTGATTGTCACCAATTACTGATAGGAAGCCGGTGCACCAATCCTGAATATTGTGTCGAAATGGGAAATGCTCAGCAATTAAACTATTTTAAATGAGAAACGAAATCACTCTACTGATGGCTAAGGCGTCAATAAAGAAAATTTTCACCGCATTATCGGGGCTTATTATTGCTCTCCTGTTTTCAGCCTGTAGCTCAGACAAATTTCCTGACTCCGCCACGGATCTGAAATCCGGCTTTGTGAACCCGCCTGCGGCAAGCAAACCTCGTACCTGGTTTCATGCCATGAGCGGGAACATGACAAAAGCAGGTTTGACAAAAGACCTGGAGGCTGTTGAAAAGGCAGGGATTGGCGGTATTCTGCTTTTCAATGTCACACAGGGAATACCCAACGGCCCCGTCAAGTACAATTCGGATGAACACCTTGAATTAATAAAACATGCCGCCGCCGAATGCGAGAGGCTTGGTTTGGATTTTGGCGTGCACAACTGCGACGGCTGGTCATCGAGCGGAGGACCCTGGATAGCACCTGAGCAAAGTATGAAAATGGTGGTTTGGTCAGAGACCGTTTCGGAAGGCGGCATGATTGAACTTATGCTCCCCCAGCCAACAACCCGCGAGGGTTTTTACCATGATATTGCCCTGATTGCCTATCCGGCGCTCAAATCTGAAATTCTTGACTTTGAAAGTCCGCCTGTGGTAACCTCATCTGATAAGGGTTTCAACCTCCGGATAGCAACTGATAACCGCCTGGATTCAGCCACAACAATTCAAAAGAGGGATGACCAGGATGCCTGGATCCAGTTTGAATATGAAAAACCCCGCGACATCCGCAGCGTGTTTATGGTTTTTAACGACAGGGAGGGGGGAGCTGTCCTTCAGGTTTCTGATGATGGTAAAAATTTTAAAACGGTAAAGGAACTCTACAAGGTCAGAACGGGTAAGGGCGAATGGGCAATAAACGACAGCTTTGAGCCTGTCACGTCGAAATATTTCAGGCTGTTACTAAATCAAACCATGACGGTAAAGGAAGCCAGGTTGCTTTCAACCTACTCCCTCCATAATGTTTTGGGCCGGACCAGCATTGGCCGGACCGAAGACGTAAACATGACACCGATTGGTCAGCCGGAAGCTGAAATGGTAATTGATAAAAATTCGGTTCTGGATATCTCTGCCGGCCTGAATGCTGAAGGATTCCTGAAAACAACCCTGCCGGAGGGAACCTGGACAATCCTCCGGTTTGGATATACCTCTACCGGTGCGTTTAACCATCCTGCGTCAGATGAAGGCCGGGGACTGGAATGCGATAAGTTCAGCCGCGAAGCTTTCAAAATTCATTACGACGCGTTTGTCGGGAAGGTAATCAGGCACACAGCGGAAGTCGCCCCCAATGCCATGCAGTATGTCGAAATCGACAGTTACGAAATGGGTGGCCAGAACTGGACACAAGGATACGATACAATTTTCAGGAAAGAAAAAGGGTATGAACTCCTCTCTTTTTTACCACTGTTTACCGGACGTTTTGTGGAAAGTGCCGGGGCCAGTGATGCCGTTCTGTCGGATATCCGCGATTTAAATTGCAAGCTGATGGCGGAAAACTATTTTGGTTACTTTTCCGAATTGTGCCGTCGAGATGGCATAAAAAGCTACATCGAACCTTACGGATTTGGCCCTTTGAATGACCTGGATGTGGGCGGTAAAGCCGATATTAATATGGGTGAGTTCTGGATGAACCGTGAAATGAAGATGGTACAATCCGCGGTTTCTGCATCGCACATTTACGGGAAAAATGTGGTTTCTGCAGAATCGTTTACCACTGAACCCGGAATTAACTGGAAGGGACATCCCGGAATGGCGAAAATATCGGGAGATAAAGCCTGGGCCCTCGGTATCAATGAATTTATGTTTCACCGCTATGCACACCAGGCCAACACAAATGTAAAACCCGGAATGACCATGAACCGCTGGGGCTTTCATTTCGACCGCACCCAAACCTGGTGGGAAAACGCCGGAGCCAGTTGGTTCAAATACATTGCACGCGGAAGTTATTTGCTCAGACAAGGTATCCCTGTATCCGATCTGCTGGTTTTTGTGGGTGACGGTTCCCCCAATTCGGTAGTTTTCCGCAACGACTTTCAACCTGCTGTTCCGGCCGGAACAAATTTCGATTGCGTAAACGCTGATGTGCTTTTGAACCGGATTCAGATCAAAAATAAAAGGCTGGTTTTACCCGAAGGAACCGAATACAAAATTCTGGTCTTGAATAATTGCAAAACACTCACATTGAAAACGTTGCAAAGGATACATGAAATTTCAAAAAGCGGAGTTCCGGTAGTGGGTGGAAAGGCCAGTCAGATTGCAGGCTACAATGTCCCGGAAGAAGATGTTGCCTTGTTTTCAAAATTGGCAGACGAAATCTGGGCCTCACCAAATACCTGGTCAGATTTTGACTGGAATGCCATTTTTGCAAAGGAAAATCTTCAGCCTGATTTAAAAATTGCTGAGCGGAGTGATATCGACTTTATCCACCGCCGCCATAAGGATACAGACATTTATTTTTTGCATAATCCCGGTCTGGTGGCACAACGTTTCGAATGTGACTTCAGAATTAATGGTAAAATTCCCGAACTTTGGAATGCAATGACGGGAGAAATTCGGAAATCGGGGCAGTTTGTCAGCTCCGGCGAAATCACAAAGGTTTGGATCGACCTCGATCCTGAAGAATCGGTTTTTGTGGTCTTCAGGGAAAATGCAGAAAATGTGGTTTCAGTTTCAGATCCAAAACAGGCAGTAAAGTATTTCCTGGATGATAATAACAGGCTGGTGATGGAGGCTGATGAAAACGGGAAATATGAAGCACTGCAAACCAACGGAGAGAATTCAGTGATCGAAGTTAACGGAATATCCGGACCATTTCAGATAAGCGGGAACTGGGAAGTTGAGTTTCTGAAAGAACATGACTACCCGAACAAGCATGTTTTTGCTGAACTTGCTGACTGGCGGGACAATGAAGATGAAAACATCAGGTACTATTCAGGAACTGCCATTTACCGGACAACTTTTAACTGGGACGGCCCCGGGCTGGATACTGAAAACCGCTATTCCCTCGATTTAGGTGATGTGAAAATAGTGGCCGAAGTAATTTTAAACGGGAAAAACGCCGGTGTTTTGTGGATGGCCCCATTTTCGGCCGATATTTCCGACGCCCTCCAGGCAGGAGAGAACCAGCTCGAAATAAGGGTCACAAACCAATGGTCGAACCGGTTGATTGGCGACGAAAGGTTTCCGGCACAGGATGGCGGATACAAACTGGAAGGTCAGTTCCCTAAAGGGAAAATGCCCGGTTGGTATGTGAATAATGAACCCATGCCTTCCGGTCCGCGCACAACATTTTGTACCGGCCGGTTTTATAGGGAAACGGATGAACTGATGCCTTCGGGATTACTCGGGCCGGTTCAGATAACCATGAGGAAAAGAACAGGGGTTATGCACAATCCGCTCCGCCAATCGGCAGCTGGCGGTTCGGATGATGGAGCCGACCAAACATGGTGAAACGAAGTTAAGCGGAACTTACTCCATTCTGTTTGAATGTCAATATAATAACCTTGGTGAATCCTTGGTGTCTTTGTGCCTTTGAGGCAGAAAAAGAGTTTTCGGAGCAGACTCAATGTTTAATTTAAAATATATTCAAGTGAAACGACCATGAATAATCTGAATTCACACATGAGAAATAATGTAATTTTCATGGGAGTTACATCGAATACCTTTAAAAACTAGCAATTATAATGAGATGAAATTTACATGCAAATTACTTATCATAGCCCTCGCCATTCTGGCTGCAGGCTGCAATTCTTCGCTCGAAGAGCAGTTTAAGAATCCGCCCAGGCAGTACAAACCGATGCCTTTCTGGCACATAAACGGGGAACTTACCACCGAAGGCATCCGGCAGCAAATGAAGGATGCCAGTGAGGCCGGGTTCACAGGGGTGGCTTTGTTGCCGCTGGCTTCACGAGAAAACCGCCCCGGAACAACCCCCGAATTTTTGTCCGAAGCCTATTTCGACCGCTTTCAGGATATGCTGGATATGGCCGACGAACTGGATATGGCGGTAATTTTGTACGACGACAATGACTTCCCAAGCGGAATGGCCGGAGGCAGGCTGGAAAGAGAATTTCCTGATCATACCATGAAACGGCTGGACATAGCGGAAACAGAAATAACCGGACCGGCTGTTTTTGCTGATAGTGTTAATGCCCTGAAACTCATGGCCGCAGTTGCCATGGAAACCGAAACGCTGGAAAGGGTTGAAATCAGCAGCTTTGTTGAACAAGGAGTTTTAAGATGGGAGGTCCCTGAAGGGAACTGGAAAATCATGCTGTTTAAACTGCAGAAAGACACATTCCATAAAAAATATTTGTGTGTCGATTTTATGGATACCACTGCTGTGCGGCATTTGATTAATCTGACTTACGATGTATACGCCGGGCGTTTCGGTCAATATTTTGGTAACACCATCAAAATGACTTTTTTTGATGATGTGGGTTTCTGGCGCCACCCGCGCTGCTGGACCGGCACATTCAACGAAAAGTTTGAAGAGCTGAACGGTTTCGACCCTAAATCCTTTTATCCGGCCCTTTGGTACAATATTGGTCCGGAGACAGAGGCTGTCAGAAACGCTTTCTTTCATACCCGGGCTGAGCTGCTTGCTGAAGGTCACCCCAAATTGACAGGGGAGTGGAATGAAAAACACGGTTTAAAAAGTACCGGCCACCCTCCAGGGAATTACAATCAGAATCCAGTTGACATGAATGCTGATATTTTTAAGTTCTACCGGTATACCCAGGTGCCCCTCACCGACGCAATCATCAGTTACCAGTATGGGCAAAACGGGCACAAACTCATCAGTTCGGCAGCCGATTATTACGACCGTCCGGTAGTGGCCACCGAAATTTACGGTGCTTTTAAGGAGGACAGTTTCGATTCACTGATGTTGTACCGCCCTTTGATGGAGATGTTTGTGCGCGGGGTGAATTTTGTGGTTCCCCATGGCATGTGGTACAATCCCGGACAAGTTTATATTCCTCCGCTGGTTTCCCCCTTCAGCAAGAAACTTGCACCTGCTTTGCCGCAGTATTCGGAGTTTGTGGGACGTTCATGCCTGCTTTTGCAGGGCGGCAGGAGAATGGCTGATATTGGCATTCTTTACCCGTTTGAAGAACTGGCCGGGTTTTTCAGGTTCGATAATCCTGAAAATATCCGGCAGGGATCTTATATTTCCCCCGAAACCGATTACCAGGAAGTTGGCGGGATCCTCACCAATGAAATCCGCCGCGATTTCACTTTTATTCACCCCGAATTTTTCCTCGAGGATAAATATGAAATAGAAAACGGAACAGTCAAACTGAATAACATCGAAAATTTTCAGGAGTACAAACTGTTATTTCTAACTGGTTGTAACGTTGTTTCATACAAAACACTTGAAAAGATAAAGGCTTTTTATGAAAGTGGAGGTACCGTAATTTCCACCACTCAACTGCCCTATAAATCGTCTGAAATAGGGCATGACCAGAAAGTGACTGATCTGGTAAGGGAAATATTTGGCGTTAATGCGCTTGAACAGAAGAATGCCCTTATGCAGGAAAACTCCAATTCTAAAGGAGGCTATGCCGTGTTTGTTCCAAATCCGGAGCGGGAAGTATTACAATCCATCATCGACCGGAGGATGGCCCCGGATGTAATTTTCTCCCCAAATCCTGAACTGGTATCAGATTTTGGTAAATTTTCTTACATTCACAAAGTGAAAGATGGGCGTGACATATTCTATTTTGCCAACTCCGGTGATGAACTGGTTCAAACCGAAGTGTACATCCGTGGCCGTCAAAAGCTTGAGAAGTGGAATCCCCACGATGGAAGCATTGATAAAAATGTAAATGCGGAATATGTACGAAAAGAAGGGGAGGATTATACCCGGTTTTCTTTAACCCTGGAACCTGTAAAATCGCTGTTTTATATCCGTAAAATCTAAAATAATCATAATGAAATCAATCAACCTTAATTTAATGCTCCTGCTTTGCTGTACTTCCGGTATGGTTTCCGGAAACAGCAAAGAAAATAATGATAAGCCAAACATCATCTTCATTTTAACCGACGACCAGCGGTGGGATGCTTTGGGTTATTCGGGCAACGACAAAATCAAAACCCCTGAAATGGATAAGCTGGCAAAAGGCGGGGCGTATTTCCGCAATGCGCTGGTAACCACGCCTATCTGCTCGGCAAGCAGGGCAAGCATCCTCACCGGCCTGTATGAGCGTACCCATAAGTACACATTCCAGACCGGCGATATCCGGAAAGAATACATGGCGCAATCCTACCCCCAATTGTTGAATGAGGCGGGTTATTACACAGGTTTTTTCGGAAAGTTTGGTGTTAACTATGCTGCTAAGAAGAATCTTTTTGATGAAATGGATGATTACGACCGGAATGGCCGATTCACGGACCACCGTGGGTTTT
>CAYMXK010000005.1:5494-9737 GCA_964393915.1 uncultured Prolixibacteraceae bacterium | reverse complement strand
AAATACTTTCTCCGGCAGCCCAAGCCGGTGCGCGACGGATTTAACCGGCTGCGCTGGACATGGAGGTACGATACCCCTGAAAAGTACCAGCACAGCGTAAAGGGCTACTACCGGATGATCCATGATATTGACCTTGAAATTGCCAAAATCAGAAAGAAATTGGCAGATAAAGGATTGGATAAGAACACCATTATCATCCTGATGGGCGATAATGGCTACTTTCTCGGAGAGCGCCAACTGGCCGGAAAGTGGCTGATGTACGATCACTCCATCCGTGTTCCGTTGATCGTTTACGACCCGCGCGTGAAAAAACCTCAGGATGTGGATATGATGGCTTTGAATATCGACGTTCCGTCAACTATTCTCGACCTCGCAGGTGTGGAGCAGCCAAAATCGTGGCACGGCAAAAGTCTGATGCCCGTTGTTACCGGACAGCAATTGAACCTTCGCCGCGATACCGTTCTAACTGAACACCTCTGGGAGTTTGAAAACATACCGCCCAGCGAGGGGGTGCGGACCGACGAATGGAAGTACTTCCGTTATGTGAATGATAAATCTTCGGAAGAGTTATACAACCTGAAGAATGATCCGCAGGAAGCAACCAACCTGGCTGGCAGTCAGGAATACCGGCAAGTGTTGCATGCCTTGCGGAACAAATGCGACCAGCTTACCCAAAAGTATGCTGACCCCTATTCAGGAGTACCCACGGGCCTCACCGTCGAGTACATCCGTGATCCGCGGTTTACCAGAATCATCGACAGCACCCCGGAGTTCAGCTGGGTGGTACCCGGTGAAGCCGTTTTTCAAAAAGCTTATCAGATACTTGTCTCTTCGGACAGAGAAAAAATCAATAAAAACATAGGCGACGTCTGGAACAGCGGGGTGGTCCGCAGCAACAAATCGGTTGATGTTGAGCTGGGAGGAAAACCGCTTTTGCCCAACACGACTTATTTCTGGAAGGTTCGGATTTTTGACCAGGACAATCGGATTTCTGAATATTCAGAACCTCAGGAATTCAGGACCGGGGAGTTTGGGGAAAAGCTTACTTCACACAACTGGTTTCACAGAGATGAAATTGAACCGGTCGCTGTCAGAAAGAATTCAGATGGAAGTTATTTTTTCGACTTTGGAAAAGCTGCCTTCGGAACACTCCTATTGAATTACAACCCATCAAAGGCTGAGAACCTGACGATCCGTTTGGGCGAAAAGCTTCTGGATGGAAAAATTGACCGTAAACCCGGAGGAACCATACGTTATCAGGAAGTTAAACTGGATGTGGCACCCGGAAAAAAGAGTTACCAGATCGAACTTGTACCCGACAAAAGGAATACCAACCACATGGCGGTGGCTATGCCCGATACTTTCCCGGTAATTTTGCCTTTCAGGTATGCCGAAATTGAGGGGGCTGGTCAGTCTCTGGATAAATCTTCCTTAAAGCAGTTGGCTTTTTTCAATTATTTCGAAGACAATACCAGTTCGTTCAGCAGCAACGATACTATTCTTAATCAGGTTTGGGAACTCTCCAAATACTCACAGAAAGCGACTTCATTTGCAGGATATTACGTGGATGGGGACCGTGAACGGATTCCTTACGAAGCTGATGCTTACCTGAACCAGTTGAGCCACTATTCGGTAGATAATGAATACGCCATCGCCCGTAAAACCATCGAATATTTTATGGAGAAACCAACCTGGCCTACCGAGTGGCAGTTGCACGTGGCTCTCATGTTTTACCAGGATTATATGTACACGGGCAATACCGAACTTATTGAGAAATACTACGAGCCCCTCAAGCATAAGACGCTTATGGAGCTGGAATTTGATGAAGGCCTGATTAGTACTTCTTCACCCAAACTTACGGGTGAGTTTATGGCAAAGCTGGGTTTTGCCGATACGACCCAACGTGTCAGGGATATTGTAGACTGGCCGCAGAAGGGCGGATTTGGCGGAGTGGTAGGCGAGGATGATGGGTTTGTCTTTAAACCGGTTAATGCTGTTATTAACGCCCTGCATTATCAGAATATGAAGATAATGGCCGAATTTGCAGGCCTGTTGGGTAAAACTGCCGATCAATCTGACTTCAAACTGCGTGCCGCCAGGGTGAAGAAGTCCTTCAACGAAAAGTTGTACAACCGGGAGAAAGGCCATTATACCGATGGTATCGGGACTGACCATGGTTCGGTGCATGCCAATATGTTCCCTATGGCATTTGGAATGGTCCCCGATGAATACAAACAAAGTGTAGTTGACCATATCAAGTCACGCGGCATGGCTTGCAGCGTTTACGGATCGCAATACCTGATGGAGGCCGTTTACAATGCCGGGGAAGCTGATTACGGTCTGGAACTGATGACTGCCACCCACGACCGGAGCTGGTACAACATGATAAAAGTGGGGTCAACCATTGCCATGGAAGCATGGGATATGAAATACAAGCCCAATTCCGACTGGAACCATGCCTGGGGTGCCGCACCGGCCAATATTATTCCCCGGTATACCTGGGGCATTACCCCGGCGATGCCCGGTTTCGAAAGGGTGAATATTAAACCCCAGCTAAGCAGGTTAAGGAACACTTCTGTGGTTGTTCCTACCATCAGGGGGCAGATAAAAGCATCCTATGAGTTTGTAACCAACCGGTTGCAGAAATATTCAATTGAATTGCCTGCCAACATGGCCGGGGAGTTTTTTATGAACTTCTCTTCCAACGACCAGGTAACAGTGAACGGTGAAAAGGTAAACCTTGCGTTTGGCTCCATCCGGCTTGAACCTGGGGTGAGTAATATAGAAATACAGTTTAATTCATTTTAACCGGGAAAGCCATGTAAGATGGAAGTTCCGACCACCAGAATGCTGTCCGATGGCTTGAAAATGCCACCGAAAACTGGAAACGGGTTGTTCAGGTTACCAGACCGGTTTACCAACCCATGCCACTGATGCATTTTACGCATGACAAGAGAGGGGAGTATTTTCACTGGTCGGTTATAGAGGAAGAGGTTATTGGCGAATTGGAATGGCTGAAAAGTATAAATAAATGATGATCAAAATAAAAAATCAGTATGAAGGGAAAATTTTATTTGCTTACATGTATTCTCGCTCTGTTGTTTTCAGGATGTTCTCAAAGGGTATCCATTCCCTACATTTCAGAATCGGAGCAACAACAAATTATTGACTTCGCAAATACATATCTCGTTGGCTTTCCAATAACAGTAACCGCTGCCTCAAGTGAGCGGAGTGCCGGCGGGCTGAATGACTTTTATTCCGAAGGCGACTACTGGTGGCCCGATCCCGAAAATCCCGGGGGTCCCTATATTCAAAAAGACGGACAGAGCAATCCGGATAACTTCTCCGATCACCGCCATGCCATGGTCAGGCTCAGCGAACATACCGCCATGCTTACATCTGCCTGGCTGCTGACAGGCGACAAACGGTTTGCCGATAAGGTCACTGAACACCTGGTGGCGTGGTTTGCCGATCCTGCAACCATGATGAACCCCCATATGCTTTATGCCCAGGCCATCTGGGGCCGTCATACGGGCAGAGGAATCGGACTTATCGACGCTTACCACCTGGTGGAAGTGGCCCGTTCTGCCAAAATCATGATCAGCAACGGGATGATCCCTGCAGACCAGTCAGATAAGATTTTGTCATGGTTCAGTAGCTTCCAGGAATGGATGACCACACATCAGTATGGCATCGACGAGATGAATGCAAAGAACAACCATGGGACCACCTGGGTGGCCACTGCCGCTGCCATGGCTTCCCTCACCAACAACACGGAGCTACTCCGGTTTTGCTCCGACCGATTTAAAACGGTTTTGCTCCCTTCTCAGATGGCTGAAGACGGCAGTTTTCCGCTCGAGTTGCGCCGGACCAAACCCTACGGATATGCCTTGTTCAATATAGACGCGATGTGCATTGTGGCTGAGATTCTATCGACCCCTGAAGATAATTTGTGGGATTTTGAAACGGCAGATGGCAAATCCCTGAAAAAGGGGATGGAATTTATTTATCCCTACATTGCCGACAAGGGCACCTGGCCATACGAAAAGGATATTTTCATCTGGGATGAATGGCCGGTGCGGCATCCCTGCCTTCTGTTCGCCGGGAGGGCTTACGACAACAAGGATTACATAAGCACCTACCTAAAGTTGCCCGCTTATCCCACACATCCTGAGGTTATCCGTAACCTGCCGGTCAGGAACCCGGTTATCTGGCTGACCAACCCGTAAAGACGCACGGCAGT
>CAYMXK010000005.1:3429-5394 GCA_964393915.1 uncultured Prolixibacteraceae bacterium | reverse complement strand
AGACGCACGGCAGTGCGTCTCTACATAACATGAAAAACCAGGTAAAGACGCACGGCAGTGCGTCTCTGCATAACATGAAAAACCAGGTAAAGACGCACGGCAGTGCGTCTCTACAAAAACAAAATATAATGAAAAAAATATCCCTTCCGGCGTTAGCCGCCATCACAGCCTTACTCTGGGCAAACAACCTGGATGCCCAGCAAAAAAATGTACTCTTTATCGCAGTGGATGACCTGCGGCCTGAGTTAGGCTGCTATGGCCATCCTGTAGTGAAGTCACCGCATATCGATAACCTGGCGGCCTCCGGGGCGATGTTTACACGGGCCTATTGCAACATTCCGGTTTGCGGTGCCTCAAGGGCCAGCATAATGTCGGGAGTGAGGCCGGGTGTTAAACGTTTTGTAGGGCACGATTGCTATCTGGATGAGCACCTGCCCGGGACAGTCAGCCTCCCCATGCACTTCAGGAACAATGGCTACAACACCATTTCACTGGGAAAGGTGTTCCATCACCAGAAAGACAGCAAGGGCAGCTGGGACATTAATTGGCGGCCTCAGACCGACAACGGAAGTTCGTGGCGTGACTACCTGCTGCCTGAAAACCTGGCCCTCGAAAAATCCGGCATGAAACGTGGTATGCCCTATGAAAAGGCAGATGCCCCCGATGAGGCATATTTAGATGGCAAGATTGCAGTAAAGGCCATTCAGGAACTGGAAAAAGCTGCCAGCGGAAATAAGCCCTTCTTCCTTGCGGTTGGTTTTCTGAAACCTCACCTGCCCTTCAATGCCCCGTCGAAATATTGGGACCTTTACTCCGAAGAGGATATCGTGCTTCCCGCAAACAGGGAAAAGCCCATAGGTGCACCCGATGTATCGATGCACGCTTTCGGTGAATTGCGCTCTTATGAAGGGATTCCGGCGAAAGGGCCTGTTGATGATGAAATGGCCGCGAAACTGATCCATGGCTACTATGCGTGTGTCAGCTATACCGATGCGCAGATCGGCAGGATAATGGCTGCCCTTGAAAAGCTGGGCCTGGCTGAGAATACCATAGTCGTGCTGTGGGGAGACCATGGATTTCACCTGGGTGAACGCGGACTGTGGTGCAAACACTGCAACTACGAAAAGGTGCTGAGGGTTCCGCTTATTGTGAAAGCGCCCGGCCATAAAAAGGAGGTGAAACGTGAAGATTTAGTGGAACTGGTGGATGTTTTTCCAACGCTTTGCGACCTGACCGGACTGCTAAAACCTTTCCAATTGCAGGGCAACAGCCTTGTCCCGCTGCTTGATGGTGGCAATCCTCCGTGGAAAGACGCCGTTTTCAGCCGATGGGTCAAAGGAGAGACCATCATCACCAGAGACCATACCTACACGGCCTGGCTGAATGACCCGGATGCCTCTCCGTTTGCCCGGATGATGTATAATTACGAGACCGATCCGGGGGAGACTATTAATATATCCGAATTACCCGGGAGTACCCGTGAGGTTCAGGAGCTTCACCGGAAACTGGTCAGGCATCTTGAGGAGAGGGAACGTGTTGTGTTGCCATAAGGAAGAAAAGGAGATCAGACTAAAAGATATAAGAAGGTTATCCGTATCATTAAAGTTGTGTGCAAGTGAAAGAGATGCAGTTTGCAGAAGTATTGGATAATTAATATATTAGCTGAAATTTAATAGCAATGATCGATAAAAAATTGATATTGACTGATCTGAAGCATAAACTGGAAGAGCAATACTCTGATGCTCTTATAAATGTCGTTTTATTTGGTTCTCAGGCAAATAATAAATCTACCGAATTTTCAGACTATGATATATTGATATTGTTTAATCATGATTATAATCGCTATGACGAGAACAAAATTTTGGATATATGCTACGAAATAGATTTGAAATATAATATAATCATTGATGCACATCTTCTCTCAACAAAGGAACTCGAATCAAAACGAGGAAGACAACCTATATT
>CAYMXK010000005.1:0-3329 GCA_964393915.1 uncultured Prolixibacteraceae bacterium | reverse complement strand
CGTGCTGCAATCTCGAATTTGAACTGCTCCTTCAGCCTGGGTTGTTTTACCCTGAGGTTGATCCTGTAGATGGTATCGCCCCATTTCGAGATGATGCCCTTGTCTTCCGGAGCATCCAGTACCATCTTTTCAACCGATGCCTCCATCCTCGAAGCGTTGTACCTGATTACGAAATCCTTGCTTTGGCCGTTTTCCATAAAATGAATGACCAGTTCACCCGGTTTTACTACTTCCGAAGGCCAGCAGGTCATCAGGTGCTGCACAATGCTTTCTGCTTTAGTAAGTTGTGCATTGTCGGTAATTACCACGTTTTTTCCGCGGTTGAGTCTCACGGTGCGGTTCCAGCTTTTAATTCCGGCTGTTTCAGGATAGGAGGGGGCAATATCCAGCCCTAGCTGTGCAAAGTTTTTATCGCCGCTGAAGGCTGCATTAATGGCCTTGTAACTGGCTCCCGCAGGTTGGGTCTCCCCGTTGATGGTGGGCAGGTTGTGGTAGTCGCTCCGGTTGTACCAAATCTCATATCTCCGTCCGCTGAATGTTTTGGCTGTGTAAGTCCCGCGACCCACGTCGATCAACAGGGGGAGCCCGTTGTAATAGACCATGTAATTGCCGATATCGTTGTGGTTGTGGCTTTCATCGTTGTTTCCCCCTTTGGCTGCCAGGTAAAAGCCATTGGTCGATCCCTCCAGGTCGCGTGCTACCATGACCTCGAGGTCGGGAAGCCAGACTTCTGATGGCAATGGCAGCCTTTTGGGTGCTTTGGCAAACTCTTCATCCAGGAAGAGTTCAAAGAAGCTGCGGAAGAAGTGGAAGCGGCCGGCCTTTCCGTCGGGTTCTTTTCTGTACCAGGCCCCGAATTCCTGCATGGGCACATCACCGATGTCCTTGCCATACCGCCAGATCATGCTGGCTGCCATTGTTGGCTGCGGATCGGCATCAGCAAAGTTCATGAAGTATTTTTCGCTGATCTGCGCCCGGTAGATGTATTTCCCCATATTAATGACTTTCTCATCCTCCAACACATACCTGAATGCATCGTTGGTGGCCAGATTAAGCAGCGAGATATTGTCGTAAAGCGATGCAGCCGCAGCTCCCCAGTAACTTGGCCCTTCATCGCATCCGCCGTCATGGGGATGGGGATTCAGGAACTCATCCAGCACCACAAGGATTTTGGCCACCATTTCAGCTTTCCGCTTTTCGTCTTTTTCGAGCAGAAGTGCAGCGTTGAGCCAGTTGGAACAGATCCATGGGTTCCAGTTGTTGGGCCTTCGTCCTGCATTGTTGGAAACCATCCAGGGATGGGTATAACTCATTACCGGGGTAAATATCCTGTGGTTGGTTTCATCGTAGATTCTCTTGCGGATCAGCGGCGATACGGCATCCAGTTTTTCTCCCAAAAAATAGTCCACCCATGCAAGGAAGGTCGCCGTTTCCGCGGCAAACAGGTCAACATACGGATCGGTTACATTCGGAAGGCCACTTCCTGAGCGCGACTGTCCAAGGTGTGCCGGAACCCCCCAGTAGGACTCTTCACAGATAGACCATACTCCGTCGATGATCTGATCGAGAAAACGGCCCTGGTTTTCATGAATTTCAGCTATCAGAAGGGTTCCAAGTACAGTTCTTTTCCGGAAGCTGAGCCCCTGGTATTCATCCCGGTCTCCGGTCCTGACAAACAACAGGGTAGTGGTGGCAGGGATGGAGGGCCATTCGTAATCAAGAAGTTTGAGGGCTTCCTCATATGTGGCTTTCATCATTTTCTGGTCGGCACGGGCCCACTCACCGCGCTCACCAACCGACGGAAATGGCTTCCAGGGTTGTTGGCTGGCAAGCAAACGCTGAAGTTCGGCTACTCCGTACTTGCCACTCATAAGGTTGGCTTTTTCCTGGTTTTGGGCTACACCGGTGAAGAATAAGCCTGAAATCAGAATCAGGCTGAAAAAAATGCGTTTCATATTTACTGGCTATTGGTTTTTGACTGTCGTAATATTAGTCAAATTTCAATAAAAGAAGAAGCAATTTATAAAATTGAGGCTACTCCGGAAAGCCTTTTTCTGCCACCAAGACACCAAGGCACAAAGAATTCACCAAGATTAATAATCAGATATTCAGTGCTTTGTGTTCCTTGGATTCATGTGTCTACGTGGCATATTTTATTTTTAGACTTATCACAGGGGATTCAAAATTATATCCAGTTTTTAGGAGCTTTAAGTACTTCAAGCAATTTATCTTCCGCACTTCCCGGTTCAGGTTGATGGTTATATTCCCATCGGACCGTTGCGGGCAGGCTCATCAGTATGGATTCTATGCGGCCGTTGGTTTTCAATCCGAACAGGGTGCCTTTGTCGTGCAGCAGGTTAAACTCCACATATCTCCCTCTGCGAATCTCCTGCCAGTATTTATGGGCAGCGCTGTACTCCATCTGTTTTCGTTTCTGAACGATGGGAAGATAGGATGGAATAAATGCATTTGCACAGGCGGTAACAAAGTCAAACCAAAAACTTGCGTCCTGCACTTCGTTTCCCCTGAGCCGGTCGAAAAAGAGTCCGCCCGCACCTCTGGCTTCCTGCCGGTGGTGATTGTAGAAGTATTCATCACAGGCCTTTTTGAATTTCGGGTACAACTGGTCACCAAACGGGTCACAGGTGACTTTAAGTTGCCGGTGAAAATGGACCACATCCTCCTCGAAAAGGTAGTAGGGGGTGATGTCTGAACCTCCTCCAAACCATTGATCCACCACCTCATCGTTTTCGTTATAGAGTTCGAAATACCTGAAATTGGCGTGTACTGTCGGGATAAATGGGTTTACCGGGTGGATAATCAATGAAATCCCACAGGCAAAAAACTGGCTGAACCCGGTTTCCAGGTAATCCATTATGGCAGGAGGAAGTTGCCCGAATACAGCTGAAGTGTTTACCCCGCCATTTTCAAAAACATTGCCCTTGCTGATGGAACGCGATTTCCCGCCTCCTCCTTCCGGGCGAATCCAGTTGTCTTCCGTCAAAATGGCTTTTTCATCTTCGAGAATAAGGGCCTGACAAATGTCGTCCTGAAGCCGGTAAATTAAATCGAGGAAGGGCGCTTTAAAGCTTACTTTGTTTTTCATCCATGCAAAAGGTAATCTATCAAAACAAGCCAGGCGCCGCTTAGGTTCATTCCGGGGGTAAGTTGGCCAGGGAAGCCAGGTTGTCAAGGGCGTTATCCTTAAGTCTGTAAATGTGCCATCCTTTACGGTGGAAGGCGCCGAGGCTTTCGTAAAATTCGACAGAAGGCTGGTTCCAGTCGAGGACGGTCCACTCCATACCCCAGCAATTTTTTTCGATGGCGGT
>CAYMXK010000004.1:17275-35258 GCA_964393915.1 uncultured Prolixibacteraceae bacterium | reverse complement strand
GCATGGCTGCGTAAAGGAATAGTGGACTATATTTCACCTCAGCTTTACTGGCCAACCACAAGTGTGGGTCAGGATTACAAGAAGCTTGCACCCTGGTGGTCGGATGTAGCCAGCCGTTTCGGGCGACATAATTATGTCAGTCATTCTCTTACAAAACTTGTTGAGTCTGACTATCCGACACCTGGTAGCATAACGGCAGCCCTCCGGGATTTTTATAAAATTGATTTACAGGGACTATCAATGCTGGAATATAGTACAAGAAAGAGTTCGCATAAAAGTACAAACATTTATGATCCACAGGAATACGGAAAGCAGATTCAGTACAACAGAAATTCGGATAAGGACGTAGCCCCGGGGAGTGTTTTTTTCAGGGCAACTATGTTTTTCAAAAAGGGATTTATGAATTATCTCCGCACGCATGAGTATGCAACTCTGGCCTTGCCTCCGGTTAAAGCCTGGCACTCTGCCGAAATGCGGAAACTTCCCTCCAATCTTCGTTTGGAGGATAGTTCTCTAGTCTGGGACTCTGAAGAGGAAAACGTAAGGTTTTCAGTTTATGCAGTTCCCAATCATCTGGTAAAACAGCCTGATGTGTTTCAGGATGGCAAATATCTTCTTGGCATATCTTATTCCCCATTTTTTGATTTGAGTAGATACCATCATCTATTGAATATGTTTTCGTTGGCCGTATCGGTTCTTGACCGTTACGGGTATGAATTTCCCCCGGTTATTATGAGACAGGATACCCTTCATAAACAACCGGTAGCTCTGGTTTCTCCGAATCATAAACAGATAGTAAACGCCCGGTTTCAATAAATACAGCCTTGAGCAGACTGCCGGCACAGAGAAAATCTCCTTCTCAACGTTAAGCCAATATTAAGAGACAACTTACTCTTATGATAATATACGATGAGCTTCTGTGCCGATAAAAAATCTGTATTAAGTATCTTGTAACATTCGCTTAATCAGTTTTCTGGGTGGATGATGCAGCGTCAAATGCGGGAAGATTTTAATCGTTTGATTCATCATTATTGTGTTTTCAGAAAACATATTCTTCAACATAAAACCTTTAAATATCCAACAAAGTGGTACGAGATTTTGAAATCTTGTTATTACATTTACGATTCTTGACAGGTCGCGAATTTGAAGTATGATTTTTATCAGTTTTTTGTTATTCCGGCCATAAAAAGACCAAAACAGCGAAATTTTAATAATCAGGAATATATGGATTCAAAAATTCAACAACTAACCGAAGCCATTTACAACGAAGGGGTTCAAAAGGCACGTGAAGAAGCCGGTGCCATCCTTAAAGAGGCCAGCGAGAAAGCTGCATTGATTGAGAAGGAGGCTAAGATAGCTGCCGAGAAAACTGTTAATGAGGCCCGTGATAAGTCACTGGAATTAAAACGCCATGTGGATTCAGAGATTAAAATGACATTAAACCAGGCTGTTTCGGCAATGAAACAGGAAATTACTTCTCTTATCGCCATGAAGGTAATTCAGCCATCTGTAAGGGAGGTTTTTTCAGATAAGAGTTTTCTGCAGTCCCTCATTTCTGACGTGGTTAAAGGTTGGATGGAGAAGGAGAGTTTTGATCTGACTGTTATACTTCCGGAAGCTGACAAGGATATGATGGGGAAGTACTTTAAAAATAACATGGCTGTTGAATTGAACAAAGGCCTTGAAATTTCCTTTGATCAGAACCTGAAATCAGGTTTTAAGATCGGCCCCGCCGACGGAAGTTACGTGATCAGCTTTACAGATGATGACTTCATCAATTTCCTTAAAGCATATCTTCGCCCAAAATCAACACAAATTCTTTTTGGGGAGGAGAAATGATTACAAGACATTACTATTATCTTGTAGCCGGGTTGCCCGATATTGTTCCTGATGACAAGAAACTTCACTATACATCTTTGCAATTGCGGGAATATCTGCGCGAGGAGCTTCATCCCGACGATTTTGCCCTTGTGGAGTTGTTTTATTTGCCATGGGACCATGAGAACCTGCTTAACCTTATTTTTAAGAACAAAAAGGGATGGGATGAGCGGGGAAATTTTTCACTGGACCTTTTGGAGCAGCTTATAGATAAAAAGCAATTTGATGTGCTGGATTTATCAGTATTCCCAACCTATTTTATTGATTTCATTGAATTGTACCACGACGAAGAGGATGACTTTTCCCCTGCTTCGGCCATTCACTACCTTACCTCTGCATGGTATGATATGATGGCAGGTCACCGAAATGAATTCATAAACCAGGTAGCTGCCTACAGGCTGAACATGGGTAATATCATGCTGGCGCTCAACGGACGAAAACACAATATTCCATTTGAAGATGCGCTTCTTGGGATTGATGAGGTTACCCATGCGCTCAGAAAAAGCCGTTCGCGCGATTTTGGGCTATCCAGTGAAATTAGTGATATTGAGAATATTATACAGATTTTTGAGACAGATAACATTCTCGAAAGAGAACTGCGCCTCGATAATCATTTCTGGCATCATCTGGATGAAATAACCTTTTTCAACTATTTTACAGCTGAAAAGGTTTTGGCATTTATGCTCAAGCTCTTTATTGTTGAACGTTGGTTCGTTCTCGATAAAGAAAGGGGGCAGCAGTTGTTTAATCAATTATTGAGTGAATTACAATCCAATTTTGAATTTCCTGAAGAATTTGCAGTAACATATGGCAAGAGAATTTAAAACAACAGGCACCGTGGCCGGTATAGTGGCCAACCTGGTAATCGTAGAAGTTGACGGGCCGGTAGCCCAGAACGAAATATGCTTTATTTCACTGAAGGAGGAACGCCTGATGGCGGAGGTGATCAAGGTAGTTGGTAAACACGCTTATGTGCAGGTATTTGAGAGTACCCGAGGTCTTAAGCCTGGTTCAAAAGTTGAATTTCAGGGGCATATGCTTGAAGTGACCCTGGGGCCGGGCATTCTGTCACGCAATTACGACGGGCTGCAGAACGATCTTGATAAAATGGAAGGCGTTTTCCTGACCCGCGGAGAATATACAGACCCCCTCAACCGGGAAAAGCTGTGGGCTTTCAAACCCTTGGCCAAAGCTGGCGATATTTTGGAGGCCGGTGACTGGCTTGCCGTAGTAGATGAAAATGACATGCCGCATAAGATTATGGTTCCCTTCAAACTAAAGGGTCGTTTTACTTTAAAAAACATTGTACAGGAAGGCGAATACATCGTCGACCACAAAATAGCCACCATTACCGATAGTGAAGGAAACGATACTGAGCTTACCATGGTTCAAAAATGGCCTGTTAAGGTGGCCATCCGTGCGTTCAAAGAAAAGCCCCGTCCTTTTAAGCTGCTTGAAACCGGTGTACGTTGCATGGACACACTCAATCCGATCACTGAGGGTGGAACCGGTTTTATCCCAGGACCATTCGGCACCGGGAAAACCGTTTTGCAACACGCTATTTCCAAGCAGGCCGAAGCAGATATCGTTATTATTGCTGCGTGCGGTGAGCGTGCCAACGAGGTGGTGGAGGTATTTACCGAGTTTCCAGAACTTGACGACCCTCGAACCGGAAAAAAACTGATTGAGCGTACCATTATTATAGCCAATACATCAAATATGCCGGTGGCAGCCCGTGAAGCCTCAGTTTACACTGCCATGACCATTGCCGAATATTACCGCTCCATGGGTCTTAAGGTATTGCTGATGGCTGACTCTACTTCACGCTGGGCACAGGCGCTCCGTGAAATGTCAAACCGCCTCGAAGAGCTTCCTGGCCCTGATGCATTCCCAATGGACTTGTCGGCGGTTATCTCCAACTTTTATTCCAGGGCAGGCTTCGTTTACCTGAACAACGGCGAAACCGGGTCAATTACATTTATCGGAACAGTATCCCCCGCAGGTGGAAACCTTAAAGAGCCTGTTACTGAAAGTACGCGGAAAGCAGCCCGCTGTTTTTACGGGCTCAATCAGGGGCGCGCCGACAGCAAGCGCTACCCCGCTATCGATCCAATCGACAGTTACTCAAAATACCTCGAATACCCGGAGGTGCAGGAATACCTCGAAAAGAATGTCGGTGAGACCTGGCTTAGCGATGTGCTAAAAGCTAAGGATATCCTGCTGCGTGGAAAAGAAGCGATGGAACAGATTAATATTCTTGGCGACGACGGTGTTCCTATCGGTTTTCACGAGCGTTTCTGGAAATCAGAACTTATCGACTTCGTTATATTGCAGCAGGATGCTTTCGATAAGATTGACTCATCAACTTCAATGATACGTCAGAAGTATATGCTGGCGAAAGTACTAAATGTGGCAGATACCATCTTCTCCTTTAATCATTTCGAAGACGTGAGTACATTTTTTAAAAACGTGATCAATCAGTTTAAACAGATGAACTATTCTGAGTTTGATACAGATAATTTCAGCCAGTACGAAAAGGAATTGGATAATCTCCTTAGCACCAGGGCAAATTAAGTAACAGGCCACATCATTAACAAGATAAAATTACAAACATGGAAAGCCAGGCATTTCAGAAAGTATATACCAAATTAACCAACATAACCAAAGCCACGGTTACACTAAAAGCCGACGACGTCGGATACGATGAGATTGCCACTGTGCATGGCCGTTTGGCGCAGGTGGTAAAAATTATGGGCAGAGATATCACCCTTCAGATTTTCGAAGGCACCGAAGGAATTCCCACCGATGCTGAAGTGAGCTTCCTCGGCAGGCCGCCTCAGCTCAAAGTGAGCGATGAACTCGCAGGGCGCTTCTTTAATGCTTTTGGTGATCCCATTGATGGCGGACCCGAAATCCAGGGGGAGGTACGTGATATTGGCAGTCCTTCGGTTAATCCGGTAAGGCGCAAACAACCGTCAAATCTCATTGCAACCGGTATCGCAGGTATCGATCTGAACAACACACTGGTTTCCGGGCAGAAGATCCCTTTCTTTGCCGACCCCGACCAGCCTTACAACCAAGTGATGGCCATGGTGGCCCTTAGGGCAAAAACCGACAAGATTATTCTCGGTGGCATGGGACTAACCAACGACGATTACCTCTATTTTAAAAACGTTTTCGATAATGCCGGTGCACTCGACCGAATTATCAGCTTTGTGAACACAACCGAAAATCCGCCGGTAGAGAGACTTTTGGTTCCTGATATGGCTCTGACTGCCGCCGAATACTTTGCGGTAGACAAAAACGAAAGCGTATTGGTGCTTCTCACTGATATGACACTTTTTGCCGATGCCCTTAGTATTGTATCTAACCGTATGGACCAGATCCCTTCCAAAGACAGCATGCCGGGGTCACTCTATTCCGACCTTGCCCGCATATATGAAAAGGCAGTTCAGTTCCCATCTGGCGGTTCAATAACCATCATAGCGGTAACCACTTTGTCGGGAGGTGACATTACCCATGCAATTCCTGATAACACCGGTTATATTACCGAAGGACAGTTATTCCTCCGCCGTGACTCTGAAATCGGCAAGGTAATCGTAGACCCCTTCCGTTCACTTTCACGTTTGAAGCAGTTGGTTATTGGAAAACAAACCCGCGAGGACCATCCGCAGGTGATGAACTCAGCCATCAGATTGTACGCTGACGCTGCCAATGCCCGCACCAAACTTGAAAATGGTTTTGACCTCACCGACTATGACGAACGTACGCTGAAGTTTGCAAAGGAATATTCGGGCCGCCTGCTGGCAATTGACGTAAACGTGGATACCGACACGATGCTTGATATCTCATGGGAGTTGTTCGGGAAGTTCTTCAGTAAGGCAGAGGTTGCTATCAGGGAAAACCTGGTGAAGAAGTACTGGAAGAATTAACGGAGGGTAGAAGAGGAATCGGCGGAGAAATAGAATTTTTGATAATTTATTAATCAAAACACGTGGCGATAAAATTTCAATATAATAAAACAGCGCTTCAGGCACTCGACAAGCAATTGAAGGTGCGTGAACGGGCATTGCCCACGCTGAAAAACAAGGAATCGGCACTGCGCATGGAGGTCAAAAAAGCCAAAGACAAGGCGGCTGAGATGGAGCAGGAATATGCTGGGCAGATACAGTCTTACGACAAAATGGCCCGCCTATGGGGTGAATTCGACCAGAGTCTCATTCGCTTAAGTGATGTGGAATTGTCGAAGAAGAAGCTTGCAGGGGTTTTTACACCGGTGCTTGAAAAGATTCACTTCGAAATTAAATCTGACAACCTGTTTAATCAGCCGGTGTGGTTTGCTGATGGTATTGCCATCATTAAAAAGATTGCGGAAATCGCCATTGAAAGAGAAGTTTTTCTTCGTAAAATGGAACTATTGGATTTTGCCAGAAAGAAAACCACACAAAAGGTAAACCTTTATGAGAAAGTCCAGATTCCTGGTTTCCAGGATGCTATACGAAAAATTAAGCGATTCCTCGAAGATGAAGACAACTTGTCGAAATCGGCACAGAAAATCGTGAAAGACAGGCAACATAGACAAAAACAGGAGGTTGAGGTATGATTGTACCGATGCATAAATATTCGTTTTTGGTTTACCATGCAGGTTATAAGGAGTTCCTGAAAGAAATCCGGAGGATTGGTGTGGTACACATTAACGAGAAAATCAAAGAGCCCACCCCGGAGATGCTGGATCTTTTCAGACACCTTACTGAAGTGGACCGTACAATTAAGAAGCTCGAATGGTTGTCGCCTGAGGAGAGTGACACTAAACCTGATCTGTCAACAGGAGAGGCTGTATTTCAGAGAATTAAAGAGATCGAGAAAGAGATTGAACACACTCATCACCAGGTGGTTCACCTCGAAAAAGAGCAAAAGCAGCTTTTCCCGTGGGGCGATTTTGATTGGACGCAGGTGCAGAAACTCGAAGAGCAAGGTTTACATATCAGGTTTCTGAACTGCCATATGAAAAAGTATGATCCTGAATGGGAGAAGGAGTTTTACATCAGGAGTATCAAAGTTATGGACGGGTACCATTATTTTGTAAAGCTCGAAAAATTGGAACCCGGCAGCAATGGATTTGACGAATTCTCCGGTGCAGATGAATTGATACTGCCCAGGAAGTCGCTCAGTCAGATTCGCACCGAGATCAGGAAACAGAATGAAGTGGCTAAGGTTCTGGATCAGGAACTTCACCAGATCGCCTGGCACAGCAAGTCCCTGCTTCAGAATTACTTTGATGAGTTGCAGCAGGAGCTGGCCGAGTACAATGCCATTTTACAAACCACAGGTGAATTAGAAGGCAAAGTGCAATTGCTGGAAGGTTGGGTCCCCGATACCAAAAAGGCTGAACTGGAAGCTTACCTGGAAGAAAATCAGATTCTTTATACTGCAGAAAAGCCTCTGGAAGAAGATAGAGTTCCCATTCTCCTGAAAAACAATCGATTTGCCAAATTGTACGAGGTAATCGGGCGGCTATATGATCTCCCGAACCATAAGGAGCTTGATCTGGTGCCCTTCTTTGCACCGTTTTACATGATGTTTTTTGGTTTCGCTCTTGGGGATGCCGGCTATGGCCTGTTCATCGTGTTGATGGCTACCATCTTCAAACGGAAGAAACCTGAACTAAGTGCAGTTCTCAGCCTTGCACAATGGCTGGGGTTGTCGACCGTTATTTTTGGGATCCTTACGGGAACATTCTTCGGAATAGACCTGATTAACACAGAGATACCCTGGCTGGAAAACTTTAAAAGATACATGGTAGACACCGATCAGTTGTTTAACCTGGCCATCATTCTGGGAGTAATTCAGATATTGTTCGGCATGGTGCTTAAGGTCGTTAACATTTCAATTTCCCGGGGTTTCTGGTATTCCCTGTCTACCATCGGCTGGTTGGTATTGCTCATCGGTTCGGGGTCAGTTTACGGATTGAAATCAGCCAACTTAGTCCCGGAACAACTGGCCGGAATCCTGCAGAATGTAGTTTTTGCAATTTCAGGAGTTCTGATTTTGTTGCTGAATCACCCTAAAAGGAACCTTCTGATTAATTTTGGCGCGGGTTTGTGGGATGTTTATGGGATGGCCACCAGTTTACTGGGAGATATTCTCTCCTACATCAGGCTGTTTGCGCTGGGGGTGTCGAGTGCTATCCTGGGATTGGTATTCAACAGCATGGCTATGAGTATGAAGCCCGACAATATCATTTTGGGGCCGATTGTAATGATACTGATTCTGGTAGTCGGCCATAGTATTACCATATTTATGTCGTCGCTGGGTGCTTTCGTACATCCAATCCGTCTGACTTTCGTCGAATTTTATAAGAATGCAGGTTTTACCGGTGGGGGTACAGCTTATAAACCATTTGCAGAGCCAACCCCTAAAACATCTTAATATAAAATAGTAATAACGTTTAAAATAAATCAAGAATGGAACCTATTGTTTTTGCTTACATTGGAATTGGATTAATGGTCGGCCTTGCTGGGGTTGGCAGTGCGTTTGGTACCACAATCGCCGGTAATGCGGCTGTTGGTGCCATGAAAAAGAACAGCGAAGCTTTCGGTAGTTTTATCATGCTGACAGCCCTTCCGGGCAGCCAGGGTTTGTATGGTTTTGCCGGATACTTTCTCCTTAATAATATGGGATTGTTGCAAACTGATATCGGTTGGGGTGCTGCTGCTGCTGTGTTTGGCGCCGGACTGGCACTTGGGCTTGTAGGTCTTTTGTCAGCTATCCGTCAGGGACAGGTATGTGCAAACGGTATTGCTGCCATCGGATCGGGTCATGACCTGGCCGGTAAAACGCTTATCCTCGCCGTATTCCCGGAGTTGTACGCTATTATTGCGCTGGCCGCAACATTCCTCATTGGAACAGCTGTAGGCTAAAGATATTCCGGTTGATTTTTACCGGTACAATTTTTTTCTTTTACCCGAATGGGACCGACCAGGTTCAATTCGGGTTTTTTTTCATGCTTCGGGTGCAGCGGTTTCCTATCGGGTGCAGCGGTTTCCGAACCGCTGAATTTAAAATATGCGGATTAGATGCGGATCGGAATCCGCACCACCCGATTAAAGGATGCGGATCGGAATCCGCATCACCCGATAACAGCCGAGCCGATTAATTCCTCTCCTTCATACCAGGCGGCAAACTGCCCTGATGTGATTCCCCGTTGTTCATCGTCGAAAATAAACCAGGCGCCGTCGTCTTTCATATGGATGGTGGCTTTTTCAAGCGGCTGGCGGTAACGGATGCGGACATCAAAACGACGGTTTTCACCGGATTGCATTTTCAGGTCTTCGCGGATCCAGTGTATATCGCCGGCGGCCACAAACAATCCGCGACGGAACAACCCGGGGTGGCTTTGCCCTTCGCCTACATAAACTATATTACGCTGTACATCTGTTCCAATCACAAACAAGGGGTCGGTGTAGCCACCGATATTCAGTCCTTTTCGCTGTCCGATGGTGTAAAAATGTGCCCCATTGTGGCTGCCGATCACTTTTCCCAGCCAGGGTTTATAAGGATACGGAAAGCAAATTTTCCGGAAATTCTCTTCACTTATTTCCACCTTTTTTTTCTTTTCCAGGAAAGAAGCGGGTATCTCAATCACATTGCCAATTTTGGTTTCGAGTTGCTGCTGAAGAAATGTGGGGAGGTCAACTTTGCCCACAAAACAGATGCCTTGTGAATCCTTGCGTTCTGCAGTAGGGAGGCCTTCGCGGCGGGCAATTTCGCGTACCTCCGGCTTGAGGAGGTGGCCGATCGGGAAAAGTGCTTTTCTAAGCTGACCCTGGCTGAGCTGACAAAGGAAATAGCTCTGGTCTTTGTTGGGGTCAACGCCAGCTAAGAGCTGATAAACCGGTGTCCCGTCCACCAAAATTTCACCTTTGCGGCAGTAGTGTCCGGTAGCAACGTAATCAGCACCTAATTTCAGTGCTTCGTCCATGAAAATGTCGAACTTGATTTCGCGGTTGCACAATACATCGGGATTTGGAGTACGGCCTGCCTGGTATTCGGCAAACATATAATCGACCACCCTTCTTTTGTAGTGTTCGCTCAGGTCAATAATATGGAAGGGGATACCGAGTTTTTTGGCTACCATTCGGGCAATCAGGGCATCGTCTTCCCAGGTGCAGGCGCTGGTTAATGCACCGACCCGTTCGTGCCAGTTTACCATAAAAAGGCCTGTTACTTCATGTCCCTGCTCTTTAAGCAAGTATGCGGCAACACTCGAATCAACTCCGCCTGAAAGGCCTACTACAACATGGGACATAGGAAATACCAGATAAAACGGTTAAATGAAAATAGAGTTAAGGAACAGGCTCCGGGTTCGTCATTTTTCAGACCCTTTGCAAAAGTAGCATATTTGTTTCAAAAAATGCCAATTATGCAAGGCTTTGAAAATATTGGAGTTACAGAAGTGCCAATAACATCTGTACTTAGCAGGTACAGATTCTGGTCATATTGATTTAAAAAATTGGCATTTCAATTTAATTTCCCCGATGCAGATAAGTCTGGACTATATCCTTTCCATCCTCACATTTACCTGTTTTTCCCTATCGGTACAGTGACGCCTAAAAAGGGCAGTGCAACGAAAGCTCCCATATCCGGAGCAATGGGAACCCACAGACTATAATCCAGGCTTACATTCCGGATGATGCTGCGCCCACCTGCTGATACCATCATTCCAAATTCCCCGTCTGAGAAGATCATGTAATTTTCACTTATAAAGTAACCTTTTGGGCCGGTACGGGCCAGTCCGCTTATATTTATGATGGGAACCTCGAGCCAATCATCGCCGGAAAAGCCTTGTGCCAATCCCAAACTCAGGTTTTTATCTCTTGATCCGAATGTGATGGTTCCAAAAAGCAAGCCAAATACACCTGTTTCTTCTCCCAGAACAGTTCCCAGGAATGCACCGGTACCTATGTTCACTTTATTTTCAACCAGGGGAATGGAAAACTTGGGGACTACCCAAATCGGGGTTGCCGTACCGGCGAAAAGGAAGAGGGGCACCATTCCTGCACTCAAAGAGAAATTATTGGTGATTCCCCAGGAAAACTGGTTGTAAAAGATCCAGATGTTCTGGTAATAGGCTTCGCCCTTGTTTAGTCCATACCCATTAGGCGCCCAGAAATAGCGTGTCGATTGCGGATTGGGCAGCCAATATTCGCCAGCTTCTTTTCTCACTCCTGTAAGCAATGTTCTGGATTTAATTTCACTTTTTGAAATCCGGATGCTTCCAAGCTTTTCTGTTGAAATAGTAATGTATTGCTGGTCTTCTTCAGTAATAACCCCGGAATAACTATTTCCGTCAAAGGTTTCCACCCTGATTACAGTTGCCGTATCATTTCTGGCAGGTTCCTGGGCAGCAAGGTTAAAGCATAACAATGCCATTGAGAAAATGATAAAGAGATTTTTCATAACTTTAGCGATTAAATAAATAGTAAGGCAATATCAAGTTGTAATTTCGGAGGTAAAAGTATGAAATTATTGATTTCAGCGAATGAACAATTAATTTTATTTCAATACATCCACCGGTTTTGTCAACAAAAAGAATGTAATACCGTTTAACTGATAAAACTTAAAATCTGATAGAATGAAGAACGTAATTTTTATAGTTGTTTTTATTGTTTTTTCGGGCTCTGTCTTTGCCCAGAACGGGGTCAAGGTTGGAGACAAGGCACCTCTTTTTTCTGCGAAATCTGAGGCTGATGTGGTTTGGAACCTCAATGACTATGTTGGAAAGAAAAATGTAGTAATGTTTTTCTACCCGGCCGCGATGACTGGTGGGTGCACTGCCCAGGCATGTAGTTACCGTGACCAGTTGAGTGATCTTGAAGCGATGGATGCAGTAGTTGTTGGGATAAGCGGAGACGATGTGGCTGCCCTCAAGGTATTCAAAAAGGCTCATAACCTTAATTATCCGCTGTTGTCTGATTTCGACGGATCTGTTGCAGCCAAGTTCGGCGTACCAACGGGTGCCGGAGGAAGCCTTACCAGAGTTGTCGATGATATGGAGTTCGTACTTAACAGGGGAGTGACTGCAAAACGCTGGACCATTATTGTAGGTAAAGATGGAAATGTAAAATACATCAACCAGGAGGTGAAGGCCCAGGACGATTCAAAACAGGTGCTGGAGATTCTCTCTAAGAATTAATCAGTTTCGATTAAAGAATCAGGCGGTATTTCCAAGGAAGTACCGCCTGATTTATTTTTATACGTTACTGATTAGCTGTCTGATTCTTTGTATCATGATTTTCGGCACGAATTACAGGTTTCGCTTTCGCCCTGTGAAAACTCTTACCCTGTTGTGCGGGTTGTGATTTGCTTTCCCTTGTTGTATTTTCGGTCTGGTGTCTTTCCCCTGATGGTTTACGTTTCTGCTTAAAACCTCCCTTTTGCCTGATATGGTCGCGGGGCGTAGACGGGCGAAGCCTCCATTCGGGACCTGCACCCAGAAAATCTGGAAGAGGGGTTTTAAACACCTCATTTTCAATTAATCTTTCGATCCGGTGCATCTTGGGCATATCGGTCTCATTAACGAGTGTTACCGCCACTCCCGTGGTTTCGGCACGGGCCGTCCGCCCAATACGGTGAACATAATCTTCCGCATCGCCGGGCACATCATAATTTACTACCAGGTTAATGTCCTTGATATCGATACCTCTGCTTAAAACATCAGTGGCTACCAGTACCCTGGTTTCTCTTGAGCGGAACCGTAAAAGTATCTCTTCCCTCTCCTTTTGTTCCAGATCCGAAGAAATTCCTTCTACTTTGTATTTTTTTGAACGAAGTCCGCGCACAATTTCACTAAGTTTTTTCTTGGTGGAACTGAAAATCAGAATGCTATGGTATTCGGGTTTATCAGCAATAAGACTATTGATGAGCGGAGTTTTCTGATTTTCATATACGAGATAGGCGGCCTGAATAACTCCTTCTGCCGGTTTCGACATTTCAAGTGCAATCTCAACAGGGTTCTGCAGGATTTGTCTGGCGAAAGAGCGGATTTTGGGAGGCATAGTAGCGCTAAACATCAATGTTTGCCTTTTCTTCGGAACGAATGAGATAATTTTCATAATATCATCGTAAAATCCGATATCCAGCATGCGGTCGGCTTCGTCGAGTACGAGATTTTCAATCTGGTCGAATTTAACATATCCCTGGCTAAGGTGTGAAATCAGCTTTCCGGGAGTGGCCACAATTATATCGGCACCTTTGGTAAGCGCAGACTTTTGTTGACCCCAGTCACTTCCATCCCCTCCTCCGTAAATTGCAATCGAGGTTATGTTCATTGTGTAGGCAAAACCTTGAATTTGCTGATCAATCTGAATGGCCAGTTCCCGGGTTGGGACAAGTATTAGGGTGTGTGTATGTGTTGGTTGATTTTCTGCGATAAAATTGAGAATGGGAAGCAGGAAGGCTGCTGTTTTTCCGGTTCCGGTCTGGGCGCAGGCTATAAGATCCTGTCCACCAAGAATAGCCGGTATAGCCTGTTCCTGAATGGGTGTCGCTTCACGAAAGCCCATATAAAACAGGGCGTCAAGTATTTCGGGTGTTAAACTAAAATCATCGAATGTCATTTATGTAGTCTGTCCTTTAAAATCGTTATAAAATATGTACCGCCAATTATTTCTGCAGGCAACTGATTTTTCAGCAGATTGGCAAATTCTTCTGTTGCGGGTGCAAAGGTACTGCATATTAATTCATTACAAAACTTTTAAGCCATTATTATCGATTCAGCCACCATTTGAGGTTTCGTTTTGCCCGTAATTTTTTGTTATTTTGTCAAATTCTCCTGCATTTTAATTCAAGGTTATATGCTATTAAAAACATTTCTATCTTTCGTTTTTATTTCGATTTTCCATGCCGGCTTTGCACAGCAGACTTGGCGCAGTGTACTTTATCCTACAGACTGGGCTCCCGGATTTTCACTTTCAGATGGCAGGTTCCTTCACGATTTTTCCTACGCCGGGTACCATGCCGGGGAGAAGGAGGTTCCTTTTGTTGATCGGAATCTGACAGATGTTACGGCATCTCCCTATAATGCAGATAACTCCGGAAATGCAGATGTAACTGCCATATTACAAAAAGCACTCGACGATCTGGGAAAGGCAGGGGGAGGAGTTCTGTATCTTCCGGCGGGGATCTATCGTGTAAAGGCCGGAACCAACTTCGCCCTGAGAATGAGTTACAGCAATGTCGTTCTGCGTGGTGCCGGTAAGGATAAAACCTTTATATTCAATGATCAATCCTCCATGCGGAGTAAGGATATCATTCTTGTCAGGCCACTGCAGGGAGGGGAATGGACAAATGCCGAAGGCCCGACAGCTGCTGTTACCGCTGATTTGGATGGCCCTGTCACCAGGATACCGGTTTCCTCTGTCTCTCCTTTTAATGTGGGTGACCGGGTGATAATAACCAGCAATGTGACCAGTCAGTTTATTGCTGAACATGGAATGGACCTTTTGTGGACCACGAGCGGAATGATAGGCCCTACTTTCTACCGGATTATCAGAAAGGTCGATGCTGCTGCTTCTGCCATCGAGGTGGATGCTCCCACCCGGTATCCAATGAAAATGCGTGACAATGCCAGGGTTTTTGTGGTGAATACCCATCTGTCTGAAGTGGGTATTGAAGAGTTGTCTGTCGGTAACCGCCAGAGCCTGCTGCAAGGGTGGGGTGAGTCAGATTACAGTAAAACAGGTACCGGAGCATATGAAACACATTCTTCCCATGCCATCAGGGTATTTTATACGATGAACAGCTGGATCAGCAATGTGGGTAGTTACAAACCTGCGTCCAATACTGGTGATTTTCATCTGCTTTCCAACGGAATATTGCTTTACCGGTCAAGATTTATCACCGTTTCCGGCTGTGATTTCAGAAGATCACAGTATGAAGGAGGAGGAGGCAATGGGTATATGTATACATTGCAAGGTAACGACTGTCTGATTAAAAACTGTATGGCTGTTCACTCCAGACATAATTACGACTTTAAGACCATGGCTGCCAACGGAAATGTAATTCTCAGGTCGACAGGAAAGGATTCATATCTCTCATCCGATTTTCATATGCATCTGAGCATGGCCAATCTGTTTGACAATTTCACAGTTGACAAGGACTATCTCGAGGCAAAATTCAGACCTTACGGAACAACCAATATGCACGGGCATCCAACCACCCAAAGTGTATTCTGGAATACTACGGGACTAGCTTATCACGGGAGCAAACAGTTTATTATAGACTCCAAACAGTTTGGATGGGGATATATTGTAGGAACCCAGGGGGTTGCCTATAAAGTGGCAACTACTCCGGTGTCGGGTACCCAGGGTGGTTACGCTTACAACTCTTCCCCCGAAGACCATACTGAAGGCATTGGGTCGGGGAATTCGCTCGAACCTGCCTCTTTGTATGAGGATCAGCTCAAAAGGCGTTTGCTGATCTCAGACGCGGGTGCAGTGAGTATGCCCGGAGTGACACTTGCAATTTACCCCAATCCTGCACGTGATTTTATAAAAATTGCCGGGTCTGACAGGCCTGAGAGTTTCCATCTATTTGATTTAACCGGGAACAAAATATTGGCCATGGAAAATCTGAAGGATACAGATATTTCCCTTCAGGGTATCCCAAACGGTATCTATCTGGTGCAGGTGAGAGGCTCTTCAGGATATTTCTATACTTCAAAAATGGTAAAGATCAATCAGGGGAAATAGGTCAGAATCTTTTCCATCAATTCAAATCCTGCCCGCTGGCCGGTGTCTTCATAGATGAGGTTGCCCTCTTTTCCTGTAAGTTTAAGGTGCACCACCGAGTCAATACTCTCCTTGATGATCCTCGACATTTTACCGAGCACCGGAGCCTTCAGCCGGCCTGAAATATTGGGAACAACTTTAATTTCAAGCTTGTATCCTGCCCCCTCCATGTTGATCATCAATTGGTCCCCGTTGTAGGTGAGTGAATCTATTTTCGAACCGGTATAGGTGGCAAATCTGTAGAACCTGCCACGGAGGTAAAGGAAACAGATGTGTCCGATGAAGTAATTTCCCAACCATGGAATCTTGGCTACCGAAAAGGTAAAGGATGCCGAAGGGTCTGCAAAATGGTTACTGTGAATCCATATCCACGATTCCGGGAAAGAACTACCCCAGTCTTTTTCGATATAACCTTTCCCGCCTGAGAAGTCGGTGGGCTTTCCATTCCGGATTATCTGTCCGGACAGTTGGTGCGTTACCGATACAATGCCGTGCTTGCACTCCATAAAAGGCACAAATGAATACCAGCCCATGATTCCCGGCGAAAACCAGGTGGAGGGAAATCCGATGCGGTTACTGAATTCTATTTCACCTTCATACTGCCGGCCTTCCTGGTTTATATTGATGTGTATCCTGTCTTCCATAAACCAGGAGTTCCCCACTCTGACCTTCATTTCTTTTTTGTTGAACGAAAAGCTATCCAAGGGATATTCAAACCAGTCAGTATGCCCGGTAATACCATCAATTACCTGGATGAATGCATACCGGTCTTCCGGAGTGAGTGTGATGCCGGGAATGAAAGACCATACCTGGCTCAGGTCAGCAGTAACCTGTTTGTAATACCAGCCTTCAAAATAATTCTTCGACTTCAGGTTCCCCTGGAAAACACCCGGGCGAAATAGACGCATAATTATGATTTTAAATTGTAAAAATAGCATATTGCCGGCACCCGTATGATTTCTTTGGGAAAATACACAGGTTTAATCCGGGGATGTTTTTCCTGGTAAAGTATAATCCATCCGGATGCTTCAATTACAGCACTACCGGGATCTCTTTTTTGCATTTGTTGCATCTGGCATCCTCTGTCAGGCCAACAACTTTGGTCATATACCGGTGTCTTTCAATCAGCAGGTTACGGCAATGGGGGCACCGGGTAGAGGAAAAATTATCGTTGGATGTATTTCCGGTATAGACATAATGCAGCCTCTTTTCCGCTATTTGGGCAAATTCCTGAAGTGTTTCCACGGGAGTAGGAGGAAGGTCCATTTTCCATGAAGGGAAGTAGCGGGAGAGGTGCAATGGAACATCGGGTGAAAGTTCACTTGCAATCCAATCGACCATAGCGATGAATTCCTTTATATCGTCGTTAAGGGTAGGAATTACGAGCAGGGTAATTTCCAGATGCCGGCCTGCGGCATGAATTGTTTTCATGGAATCGAGCACCGGTTGAAGGTGTCCGCCGGTTATTGTACGGTAGAATTTATCGTTAAATGCTTTCAGGTCTATATTGAACCCACTTGAAAAGTTTAATAACTCTTTCAAAGGATCCTGGTTGATATACCCATTGCTTACCACCACATTTTGCAATCCGGCCTCCCGGGCCAGTCTTGAAGTTTCAAGCACCATTTCGAAAAAGACTGCAGGCTCGTTGTAGGTATAGGCTATCCCTATATTCCCCGGCAATTTGCCAGCTTTTTCGACAATATCGCGAGGTGATATTTCAATGTGCCGGGTTGATTCATCATTGCCGCATTGTGATAAACTATAATTCTGGCAGAAACTGCAGTGGAGGTTACAACCCATTGTGCCTACAGATAAAATCTCTTTTCCAGGGTAGAAATGATACAGTGGTTTTTTTTCGACCGGATCGGAGTGCATGGCTGCTATCCGCCCATAAACGTTTGTAAACAATCTGCCATCCCGGTTGAACCTCACCTTGCAGATGCCCCGTTTTCCATTGGACACAAGGCAGTTGTGCGGGCAAAGGGTACAACGGACTTTTCCTTCGGGTTCACTGGTATAGAAAAGTGCTTCGTGCATTTTTTTGTTATAAAGGTACAAAGATTTTTTTCGAAGAGTAGCCTGCGAGCAACGGGAAAGGCACACCGGACAATGGTGTCCTTTGCAGATCAGTCTGTTAATAGCAGAAATAAAAGTCGGCACCCAAAACCTCGGGGACTTCCGTTATTGACTGCTAATGACTGCTAATGACTACTAATGACTACTAATGACTACTAATGACTACTAATGACTACTATAATGACTACTATAATGACTACTAATGACTACTATAATGACTACTATAATGACTACTA